>NZ_CP063120.1:0-300000 GCF_014931395.1 Haemophilus parainfluenzae
GTGAGCCTTTCCAACCTATGGCAAGATTGCTTATCACAACTACAAGATCAGGTTTCCCCGATGGATCTCAGCACGTGGTTACGCCCATTACAAGCGGATGTCATCTCGCAAGATCAAGTGGTGTTATATGCGTCAAATATGTTTGTGAAAAGCTGGGTGGAAAATCATTACTTGGCCCAAATTCATCAAATTTGCCAAGCCATTGCTAAAAATCCAAATTTACAAATTATCGTAAAAGAAGGGGTAAAACCAGCTCCAAAAGCAGTTGAAGCCCCAATTCAAACGAATAATCATCAAGAAAGTGCGGTGAGTTTTCAGCAAGAATCAGATTCATCCACTAAATTTGAATCACATCTAAATCGTAAACATTTATTCGAAAACTTTGTTGAAGGTAAATCAAACCAACTCGCTCGTGCAGTAGGCCAAAAACTTGCCCTAGCACCTGGTGAACCAACCGCAAACCCATTCTTTTTATATGGTGGTACAGGTTTAGGTAAAACTCACTTATTACACGCAATCGGTAATGGCATTTTAGCGAATAAGCCAAATGCTCGCGTGCTTTATATCCATGCTAATAACTTTATGCAGCACATGGTAAAAGCAATGCGTGATAATAAAATGGATCAATTCAAAAAATTCTATCGTTCTCTTGATGCGTTATTAGTGGATGATATTCAATTCTTCGCAGAAAAAGAAAAAACACAAGAAGAATTTTTCCATATTTTCAATAGTTTATTTGAAACTGGGCGTCAAATCATTTTGACTTCTGACCGCTATCCAAAAGAAATTGAGAAAATTGAAGAACGCTTAAAATCTCGTTTCGGTTGGGGTTTAACCACTGCGATTGAACCACCTGATTTAGAAACTCGTGTTGCGATTTTGCTGAAAAAAGCAGAAGAACATCATATGGAACTGCCTGAAGAAGTAGCATTCTTTATTGCCCAACGCTTACGCACCAATGTTCGTGAATTAGAAGGTGCCTTAAACCGCGTAAAAGCGATGCAAGACTTCAAGGGTGGTCACATTGATATTGATTTTGTCCGTGACACATTAAAAGATATTCTTGCCTTACAAGAACGTTTGGTCACCATTGAAAACATTCAGAAAGTCGTGGCAGAATACTATCGAATTAAAGTGGCGGATTTAAAATCAAAAAGTAGAGCAAGATCCGTCACTCGTCCACGCCAAATTGCGATGGCGTTAGCGAAAGAATTAACCAATAAAAGCTTACCGGAAATTGGCCGTGCCTTTGAACGCGACCACACGACAGTCTTAAATGCCTGCCGTGAAGTGCCAAAATTCCGTGAAAAAGACAGCAGTATTCAAGAAGATTGGGCGAATTTAATTCGCACATTATCTGCATAAGGAGCCAATGATGCAATTTAGCATTTCAAGAGAAAATCTATTAAAACCCTTACAGCAAGTTTGTGGCGTATTAAGCAATCGTCCGAATATTCCTGTATTAAATAACGTGTTATTACAAATTGAAGATAACCGTTTAACCATTACAGGTACAGACCTTGAAGTTGAGCTTTCTAGCTATACTCAACTTTCTTCTTCAACGGCAGATGGCGCTTTCACCATTCCGGCTAAAAAATTCTTAGATATTTGCCGCACGCTATCAGATGAATTTGAAATTACGGTTACCTTTGAAGAAGATCGCGCAATTGTAGAGTCTGGTCGCAGTAAATTTAATCTCACTACGCTACCCGCTGAAGAATATCCAAATCTAACGGATTGGCAATCTGAAGTGGATTTTGCCTTACCGCAAAGCACCTTGCGTCGCTTAATTGAAGCAACCCAATTTTCAATGGCAAACCAGGATGCCCGCTATTTCTTAAACGGCATGAAATTTGAAACTGAAGGTAATTTATTACGTACTGTTGCAACTGACGGTCACCGTCTTGCAGTTTGTACGATCGAATTAGATCAAGATCTGCAAACCCATTCGGTGATTCTGCCACGTAAAGGTGTATTAGAACTGAATCGCTTATTAGAAAGCAGTGACGAACTTGCTCGTTTGCAAATTGGCACGAATAACCTTCGCATTCACTTAAACCACATTGTGTTTACCTCAAAACTCATTGATGGTCGCTTCCCTGACTACCGTCGTGTATTGCCTCGTAATGCAACTCGTATCGTAGAAGGTAACTGGGAAACCTTAAAACAAGCTTTTGTACGCGCTTCTATCCTTTCAAATGAACGTGTACGTAGCGTGCGTTTAAACTTAAGTGAAAACCAACTTAAAATTACCGCATCTAACCCTGAACACGAAGTGGCAGAAGAAATCGTGGATGTGAATTACCAAGGCGAAGAAATGGAAGTGGGCTTTAATGTGACTTACATTTTAGACGTATTGAATGCCTTAAAATGCCAACAAGTACGTATTCGCCTCACTGATGCATCATCAAGCTGCTTAATTGAAAACAGCGAAGATACAAGCGCAGAATACGTCATTATGCCAATGCGCCTCTAGAAATAATGGCCATTTCCCGCTTAATTGTTGAAAAATTTAGAAATTTAAATGCCGTGGATCTTGAATTTGATCACGGCTTTAACTTTTTAGTCGGCAACAACGGCAGCGGGAAAACGAGCTTATTAGAAGCCATTTTTTATCTCGGACATGGACGCTCTTTCAAAAGTGCGGTTTCTAATCGCATCATTTCTTACGATGAACCTCATTTCACGCTTTTTGGCCAAATTCAAGAAAGTCAACATCAATGGTCTGTTGGCTTACAAAAACTTCGTCAAGGTAATACCATTGCAAAAATAAACGGTGAAGATGGTAACAAAATTGCTGATCTTGCTCACCTTTTACCCATGCAATTAATTACGCCAGAAGGGCTTACCCTATTAAATGGCGGACCTAGTTTTCGACGCGCATTTTTAGATTGGGGCTTATTCCACCACCATAATAGTTTCCATTCCTCTTGGGTCGCATTAAACCGCTTATTAAAACAGCGAAATGCCGCATTAAGTCAAAATCAGCCTTATTCTGCAATAAAAATATGGGATATTGAATTAGCCAAATTAGCCCACCAAGTGAGTGATTGGCGTGCTGAATATGCAGAAGCCTTACGCCCAGAAATTGAAAAAACCTGCCAATTATTTTTACCCGAATTAGAGATAACTGTTAGCTTTCATCAAGGCTGGGAGAAAGAGACAGAATATGGTGAATTATTGGCGCAAAACTTTGAGCGAGATAAAGCCATTGGCTATACGGTTTCTGGTCCACAAAAAGCCGATTTCCGTTTTAAAGCCAATGGACTCCCCGTGGAAGATGTACTCTCTCGTGGTCAATTAAAATTATTGATGTGTGCGCTACGTTTAGCCCAAGGTGAGCATTTAATGATTCAAAAACAACGTCATTGTATCTTTCTAATTGATGACTTTGCCTCAGAGTTGGATCAACATAAACGTGCGCTTCTAGCTGAACGCTTGCAACAAAGTGGTTCTCAAGTTTTCGTAACCGCTATTACTCAAGGCCAACTCAAAGAAATGCAGGTTGGTAAAGGGAAATTATTCCAAGTGGATACCGGTAAGATCACCGAATTGCAACCATAAAAAATAATCCGATCTGTTTAAAGATCGGATTACGTTTAAAACAATGCTATTTTTGACCGCACTTTAGTTTGGTTTCCATTCACCATTCAATACGGTACCAATCACATCATAATCTTTTGTGAATACAGCCAAATTAGCCACTTTACCCGCTTCAACAGAACCTAAACGGTCATCTACGCCAATCGCTCTTGCTGGGTACAGGTTACTCATACGAATCGCTTCTGCTAATGGAATTTCCACATACTCTACAGCATTCTTAATAGATTCCATCATGGTAATCGATGCGCCCGCAATCGTACCATTTGCGTCGTAACAACGACCTTCTTTCACATAAATCGGTTTTCCTACAAAAGTGAAAGTTTCCAATTCAGGTGGTGCACCTGCAGCAGCAAGAGAATCGGTTACAATGCAAAGTTTATCGCCTTTCGCTTTTTTATCTAAGCGAACGTTACCAAAATTCACATGCACGCCATCTACAATAATCCCCGTGTAAACATCGGAATCTAACACTGCGCCAACTACGCCCATCGCACGTCCTGAACTGATCGGCGACATTGCATTATGCAAGTGTGTCGCAAAAGTTGCCCCTTTATGAAAGGCGGCTTTTGCTACTTCATAAGTCGCATTAGAATGGCCAATAGACACAATAATGCCTGCTTTCACAAAATCAGGAATATATTGCACCGTTGGGTTTTCAGCAGCAATAGTTAACTTAGTAATCACATCCGCATTATCACACAAGAAATCTTTCATCTCTGGCGTCGCTTCACGGATATATTCCGGACGATGCACCCCTTTTTTCTCTAGACTTAAATAAGGTCCTTCGATATGTAAGCCAAGCGCTTGATTTTTATGCTTATTCAAATACTCACGCATAATATTTACTGCGCGTTTGATATCTTCATCCGGTGCAGTAATAAACGTTGGTAAGAAACTGGTACAGCCTGATTTTAAGTTCGTGGCTTGCATAATTTCTAATGTTTCCACGCTTGTTTGATCGTTAAACATCACACCGCCGCAGCCGTTTAATTGCAAATCAATAAAACCTGCAGTGAGATTATGCCCTTTTAAATCAATGGTTTTAATCCCGCTTTCTAATTCGCTTTGTGGAATAACGGATTGAATATATTCCCCTTCAATAACCACTGCATAATCTCTTAAGACTTCATTTTTCGTGTAGATTACGCTGTTAATTAATGCATACTTCATCATACCTTCCTAAAATCAAATTAAAATTAACCGCACTTATAATACACTATGAATCGCGCGACCTTCCAATTCAGTAAAATATTTCACTGTTTTGACTTTCAATTCTTGTAATGCAGGCTCATCACATACTAAAACAAAATGGCGATGGAGCTGTAAAGCACTCACTGTCCAAAGGTGATTAATACCGCCTTCTACCGCAGCTTGTACGGCTAACGCTTTATTATGGCCCGTTGCTAAAATCATCACTTCTTCTGCATCAAGTAATGTCCCTACACCGATTGTTAAGGCATATTTTGGTACTTGATTTACGTCATTATTAAAGAAACGAGAATTCGCGATAATAGTATCTGGCGTTAAAGTTTTAATACGGGTACGCGAACTTAAAGAAGACGCAGGTTCATTAAAGGCAATATGTCCGTCAACACCTACACCGCCCATAAACAAATGAATTTTGCCATAAGATTTAATTTTTTCTTCATAACGGCGGCATTCTTCATCATGGTCATTGGTATTACCATTTAAAATATTGATATTTTGCGGTTGAATATCAATATGGTTGAAGAAATTATTATGCATAAAACTGTGATAGCTTTCTGGATGTTCTTTTGGTAAACTCACGTATTCATCCATATTGAAAGTCACCACATGTTTAAAACTCACTTCTCCTGCTTGATTTAATTTAATCAATTCTTGATAGGTCTTAAGTGGCGTACCACCTGTTGGTAAACCTAATACAAAAGGACGTTCTGCGGTAGGTTTAAAATGATTAATTCGATCAGCAATATGACGCGCCGCCCAACGGCTGACTTGTTGTTCATTATTCAGAGGAATGAGACGCATAATAACCTTCCTTATCGGTACCACACCGACATTCTTTCCTCTCCGATAGAGAGAGGCAAGAAGTAAGTGCGGTCACTTTTCCATTAATTTATAAATATTTTGCTTTTAACTCTTTCGCTTTCGCTAATTGCTCTGGCGTTGCTTTCGCTGTCATTGGCTCACGGCAATAACCTGCATCTACGCCATCTAGTTTCAATAACTCTTTGATAGTGAGATATAAGCCATTCGCTAAAATGCCTTCGATAAGGTCATTGGTCACGTGTTGAACTTGAAGCGCATCAGCCAATTTACCTTGTTTGGTTAATTCAAATATTTGTCTTGCGCGCACACCGTTTACGTTGAATGTGCTACCAATTGCACCATCTACACCGAGAGATACTGCAGGTACCATCATTTCATCAAAACCAGCCCAGATGAGGTGATTTGGATAAGCTTTTTTCAAACGTTCTAATAAATAGAAGTCCCCAGCGGTAAATTTCACACCAAGCACTTTCGGGTTTTTATAAAGTTCGCCAAATTGCTCAATGCCCATATTCACGCCTGTTAAGAACGGAATTGAATACACGATCATGTTATTGCCTGTTTCAGCAATAATAGTGTCATAGTAATGTTTGATTTCAGGGAAGCTGAATTTATAGTAGAATGGGGTTACTGCAGAAAGACTGTCATAGCCTAATTCGGTTGCATATTTACCTAATTCCACTGCTTCATGTAAGTTCACACTCCCCACTTGTGCGATTAGCGCGACTTGGTCTTTTGCTTCATCTTTCGCAATACGGAAAATTTGTTTTTTCTCTTCCGTAGAAAGCATAAAGTTTTCACCTGTTGAACCACCTACATATAAACCATCAATTTTCATCTTATCAATGTTATAGCGAATGATTTCACGCAAACCTTTTTCATTGATAGAGCCATCTTCATTGAATGATACTAATAACGCACTAAAAATACCTTTTAAGTTACGCATTTTTCTCTCCTATTTGATACGTTGTTCTAAAATGACATTTAATGTTTTTTGCTTTATTTTGACCGCACTTTCCTGTGATGCCTGTACTAATAAAGCGTAAATCAAATCTAATACGAATAATTGAGCAATCTTCGTGCCGATAGAGTCGCCTTGTAACTTGCCTTGCTTATTACCATTCACTAAAACAAGATCGGCATATTCTGTGATGGGTGAACGCAAACTGTGCGTAATCGCAATGGTTTTGGCACCGTTTTCTTTGGCGATTTTCATGGTATGAGTTGTTTCCTGAGAATAACCAGAATGGCTCAAACCAATTGCCACATCTTTTTTCGTCAATAACGATGCCTGCATATACATAAAATGATTATTACCCGTCGCATCCACTTGCACACCGATACGCATCAGTTTATTTTTGGCATCTTCCGCGGTAATACCGGATGTACCCACACCAAATAAAAAGACACGATTTGCTTGTTGAATAGCTTTTACTGCCTCTTCCAACTGCTCAAAATCTAATAAATTAATGGTTTCATCCATCACGTTATTGATGGCAGATTTCAGCTTATGCGCAATATTCAATGAGTTGTCAGAATCGGTAATATCTGAATCTAATACGGTGTTATCTTTGCCATCTTTTGTGGCAAGCTCGATGGATAATTCCAATTTAAAATCACTGAAGCCTTTAAAGCCGAGAGTACGGCAAAAACGCACAAAGGTCGCCTCCCCCACTTCTAAATGAGCGGCAATTTCAGCTAAAGGAGCTTGCACCGCAAGATCGGGATTTAATAAAATCGCATCTGCAATTTTCTTTTCAGTTTTCGTTAAACTGCGGTATAACGAGCTGATGGTATTTAAAATATTGCCGTTTTTAGCCATAAACCACTCCCGTATTTTTTGCTTGTAATAAGCAATCTTTTACCCAGTAAGCCGCGCCAATCAAGCCTGCATCTTGTCCAAATTGAGCGCTTTCTAATTCGCAGTGATAAACAGCGGGAAGTTCACCTAATAAAGATTGAACTAACGGCAAATAGCCTTCTGCCAACCCTACACTACCGCCAACCACGACTTTTTGCATGTCTAATCCAATCTTCAAATCCGCAATTAAATTTGCAATAGCTTGGGCTGAACGAGTCACAAGTGCGGTCGCTTTTTCATCATTTTGGTGGAAACGCGCAAAAACTTCTTTCGGATCACAAGGATCATCCCATTGAGAAGAAACCGCTTCAATGGCTCGACCTGATGCAATGGCTTCAACACAACCACGGCGACCACAGCCACAAATTGGACCATTAGGATCGGCCAACGTATGACCAATATGCCCAGCAATGCCGTTTGGCTCAGTAAGTAAACGATGATTTAAAATTAAACCGCCCCCTACGCCTGTGGAAACCGTAATAAAGGTAAAGTTTTGAACATCATTAGGATTTTGTAGTTGATACTCTGCATAGGCTGCAGCTTGCACATCATTAAGTAAACCAATCGGTTTATCAGTATGCTGTGCAATGCTGTCTTTTAATGGGAATTGGGCTAATCCACCCAAATTTTTAGGATTAAGTGCAGTCAAAATGCCTTGATTAATAATGCCCGTTGAAGCAACAGCGACATAATCAAACTGCCCTTCATATTCTTTTAGCAACTGAGCAAGGGTTTGATGCATGGCTTGCGCAGCGTCATCCTGTGGCGTGGAAATCTGTTTTCGCTGCTGAATTTCACCATTTTTCACTATAGCAGAAGCGATTTTCGTGCCACCAATATCTAATGCCAAACAACGCTGTAATGTCTGCCCACTATCCACTGTTAATGACATATCTTCTTCCTTTATTTTTTCGCTGAATGAATGGCTTCGGCAAACCAACTTACAATATGCTCTAAACGCGTTAATGCAGAACCAACTGTCACACAATAAGCACCAATTTCAATTGCCGTTTTCGCCAACTCAGGGGTGTTATAACGTCCTTCCGCCATGACTCGGCAGCCTGCCGCTTTCAAATCTTTAACTAATTGATAATCAGGCTCTTCCGGTACAGTGCCACCTGTGTAGCCAGACATCGTACTGCCCACAATATCAAAACCGAGTTTTTGACAGTACAAGCCTTCTTCTAAATTCGAACAATCCGCCATGGCCAAACAGCCTAATTCGTGGATTTTTTTGACCGCACTTTCAATATCTACCGGTCTAGGACGATTTGTCCCATCCACAGCGATAATGTCTGCACCAGCTTTCGCTAAATCTTCAATATCATGCAAAAATGGGGTAATTCGTACAGGGCTGTCAGGTAAATCACGTTTCACAATACCAATAATCGGCACATTCACAGTAGGGCGTGTTGCTTTAAGATTTTCTACTCCCTCAATACGCAAGCCCGCTGCGCCACCAATAACAGAAGCCTGTGCCATAGCCGCCACGATTTCTGGTTTATCCATCGGGCCGTCATCGACAGGCTGACAAGAAGCAATAAGACCAAATTTGATTTTATCTAAGACTTCATTATGTGATAATTTCGACATATAAACTCCTACATTAGACAGTAACACTTGGTTTCCTTTTTTGGCTTTCTGAGCATTATAGTAAAACGCAGCAAAGCTTGCACCATAAAAAAAATATTTTTGAAGTATAATTTCAAAATTTGTGATCGGCTTCTCAATTTTGAGATAAAGTTACCACATTTATACAAAATATTTTTTTTTACTTTAGAATATGAAGTAATACTTCATTACTATAAATAGGAGAAAAAAATGAATGTGTTAGGTTATGCGCAAAAAATTGGGCAAGCCTTAATGGTACCTGTTGCTGTCTTACCAGCAGCCGCTGTACTGATGGGTATTGGTTATTGGCTTGACCCAGATGGCTGGGGAGCGAACAGTCAACTTGCTGCATTTTTAATTAAATCAGGCGGTGCTATCATCGATAACATGGGCCTGCTTTTTGCCGTTGGCGTTGCTTTCGGTTTATCTAAGGACAAACATGGTTCTGCTGCTCTTTCAGGTTTAGTGGGTTACTATGTGGTAACCACTCTGCTTTCACCTGGCAGCGTTGCTCAGCTACAACATATCGATGTAAGTGAAGTGCCAGCCGCCTTCGGGAAAATCAATAACCAATTTATTGGGATTTTGATCGGGGTGATTTCGGCTGAACTTTATAACCGTTTCTATCAAGTAGAATTGCCAAAAGCGTTTTCCTTCTTTAGCGGAAAACGCCTTGTGCCAATCGTCGTTTCCTTTGTCATGATGTTCATCAGCTTCGTATTGCTTTACATCTGGCCATATATTTTCGGCGGTTTAGTGTCATTCGGTGAAAGCATTAAAGATTTAGGCGCGGTCGGTGCTGGTCTTTACGGTTTCTTCAACCGTTTACTCATTCCTGTTGGCTTACACCATGCATTGAACTCAGTATTCTGGTTTGACGTCGCAGGTATCAATGATATTCCAAACTTCTTAGGTGGTGCTAAATCACTTGCTGAAGGCACTGCAACGGTTGGTGTAACCGGTATGTATCAAGCCGGTTTCTTCCCTGTCATGATGTTCGGTTTACCGGGTGCCGCATTAGCGATTTATCTCAGCGCTAAACCAAGCCAAAGAACTAAAGTGGCATCAATCATGCTTGCAGGTGCGTTTGCCTCATTCTTCACTGGTATCACCGAGCCATTAGAATTCTCTTTCATGTTTGTTGCACCAGTACTTTACTTCATCCACGCGGTATTAACCGGTATTTCTGTCTTTATCGCCGCAACAATGCATTGGATCGCAGGCTTCGGTTTCAGTGCAGGTCTCGTGGATATGGTACTTTCATCACGCAACCCATTAGCCGTTGAATGGTATATGCTAATTGTACAAGGCTTAGTATTCTTCGTGATTTACTATGCCGTATTCCGTTTTGCAATTAAAGCTTTCAACTTAAAAACATTAGGTCGTACAGAAGAAGCAGAAGAAACCACTGCAGCACAACCAGCAGCAAGCCAATCTCGCGAAGAAAGAGCGGTCAAATTTATTGATGCTTTAGGTGGTGCTGATAACTTCAAAAATATTGATGCTTGTATCACTCGCTTACGTTTAAGCTTAGTGGATCAACACAAAATTAATGAAGAGCAACTCAAGTCTCTTGGTGCAAAAGGCATCGTGAAAATTGGTAATGATGGCTTACAAGTGGTTCTCGGCCCTGAAGCTGAACTTGTGGCAGAAGCCATGAAACAAAAAGTGAAATAACACACACCAAATGAAATACCGACTTAGAAATAGGTCGGTATTTTTTTGTCAAAAATAAAGCAAAAAATGACCGCACTTTAACTGAGAATTTCTCGTTTGAAGTGATTTTGATGAATATTTGAAAATTGAAGATTGTTTTGAAGGGTGGTGGAACTAAGCAGAATTGGTCTTAACAGCAAGTGGCTTACTGCATCGCATCCCTGCGGGATTTCTACCTAGCCCACCATAGATTTAAAGCATCTCTGGGGTTCCAGTCTGCGATATAAAATTAAAAGATTAAGAATCTTTTAAAAGCCACTTATATATTCAGGAGACCAATCCTGACTTCCAAACAAACCACATTGGAAGGCTGTATTATGATAGAAGTCTTCCGCTATTTTGTCAATTAAGATATTTCACTAAAAGAAGTATTTTTTCGCTTTTCGTATAAAAATTAACAAAGCCATTTCAACTATCACATCAATGTAACAAAAATAAAATAACCGTCTGATTAAAGACGGTTATTTTTGCTATCGAGTGCCGTAAACAACAATGGTTTTGCCGTGCGCATGAATGAGATTCTGATCTTCCAGCATCTTAATTATTCGCCCTACGGTTTCACGTGAACAGCCCACCATTTGACCGATTTCCTGACGCGTAATTTTAATCTGCATGCCATCAGGATGCGTCATCGCTTCAGGCTGTTTTGCTAAATGCATAAGCGCCTGAGCAATACGCCCTGCCACATCCAAAAAGGCCAAGTTAGTCACTTGTCGAGACGTGTTTTGCAAGCGTTTTGATAACTGAGAAGTAAGGAACATTAAAATCTCAGGATTAATTTGAATAAGCTGACGATATTTTTTATAGGAAATTTCCGCAATTTCACAAGGGGTTTTCGTTTTCACCCAAGCAGAACGTTTCGAGCCTTCATCAAATAAACCTGCCTCACCAAAAAATTGTCCGGCACCTAAATAAGATAAAATCATCTCTTTGCCTTCATCATCTTTCGATGAAACCATCACGGTTCCTTTAATTAAGAAATATAAAATATTCGCATCTTCCCCTGCATGAATTAAGGTCGATTTTGCCGGATATTTATGTAAATGGCAGTGCGTTAGGAACCAATCCAGAGCAGGATCACGTTGTTGATCATCGTCCTGCGGCTTTTGTTCTTCTAATAATTCTACATTTTCTGACATATAAGCTCCTATTGATTTATTTTAGAAATTCCATTTTATCTTTTATATCAATGGATTCATGTAATTCTGACCAAACAATCACTGCACTTCCATTGCGAATTTTGTTTAGTAGGTGTTGTTTTTTTTGTTCTAAAGAAAATTCGTGTGAACCATAATCGGTACCTTCTCTAAGTACCACACTTTCCACAATATTTTCTAAGGTTTCGGTTGGCAATTCTTGCCACGGAATAATCATATATTTATCAACTAAAGTCAATTAAGCAAAAAGCGGTTCAAGAAAACGCCATTGCTGTTCAAAACTTTGATTAGCGCCTAAACGGAAATTCGTTCGGACATAACGCATAAATTGTCCTTCACAAAGCGTCACTAAATGACCTGCAATGATACGTTCATCCACGTTAAAACCACGTCCTTCACGTAATTTTCGCATTTGTAAAATATTCACAAATTGCATTTCAAGACGATCGAAGAATTGCGCAACACGAGCCTGTAGAAGTGGTTCTTCAAACATTAAGGCATGTCCCGTTAAAATACGAGTTAAACCAGGGTTTTTACGCGCAAAGTCAAGGATCATCTGCATAATGTCACGCACACGATTCATGGTGTTTGTTTCATTACGAATTGATGCTGTAATACGGCTAAATAAATTCGCTTCGATATTATCGATCAACGCTTCAAACATTTTAGTTTTACTTGGGAAGTAACGATAAAGTGCCGCTTCTGACACTCCTACTTCTTCCGCTAAACGCGCTGTTGTCATACGTTCCATTCCGCGTTCAGAATGCAACATATGCGTCAGCACCGTCAATACTTGTTGACGACGTTCTTTTACCGTGCGTTTTTCGATTTTTGGCGGTTTGATTTCCGCGGCAATCTCATCAACTTCTACGAGAGATAATTGTTCTACCATAGTTTATTTTTTACCTGAATGACCAAAACCGCCCTCACCGCGTTCAGTTTCGGTAAATTCGCTGACAATATTGAATTCCGCTTGTACGACTGGCACAAAGACTAATTGCGCAATACGGTCACCAACTTCAATTTTGAACGGTTCATGACCACGATTCCATACAGACACCATTAATGGACCTTGATAATCTGAATCAATTAAGCCCACTAAGTTACCTAATACGATACCATGTTTATGACCTAAACCCGAACGAGGCAGAATCACTGCTGCAAGGTTCGGATCGGCAATATAAATTGAAAGGCCTGTTGGGATAAGTTTAGTTTCGCCTGGTTGAATTTCAATGCCCTCTTCAAGCAATGCACGTAAATCCAAACCGGCTGAACCTTCGGTTGCATAGGTTGGTAAAGGAAATTCGTTGCCAATACGGCTATCTAAAATTTTTACATCAATTTTTTTCATGCTTATTTATCCTTTAAAAGAAATCTGTCATACAAAAGTGCGGTCACAAAATACTGCGAATTTTGAACGTATTTTATTTGTGATAATGCTCAACAATTTCGGTGACCAACACTTCTGCCAATTTATTTTTATCAGCTAACGGCAACGCTTTTTCGCCTGTTTTCCAAAAGATCTGCAAGGCATTTTGATCTTGTCCGAATACTTGCCCACCCGATACATCATTAGCACAAATCATATCTAAATTTTTGCGTTGAAGTTTGCTCTTCGCATATTCAGCGACATTTTGCGTTTCAGCTGCAAAGCCCACAACAAATGGACGATCTTTTTCTAAACTTGCCACACTCGCGATAATATCTGGATTTTTCACCAATTTAAGAGAAAGCTCATCGTTATCATTGGTTTTCTTAATTTTTTGATCAGCGACTTCCGCAACTCGATAATCAGCCACAGCAGCACAGCCAATAAAGATGCTATTTTTGACCGCACTTTCAAGGGAGGCTTGCCACATTTCATGGGCGGTTGTCACATCAATACGATGAACATTTTTCGGTGTAGCCAGATTAACAGGCCCCGCAATTAAGGTGACATTTGCCCCACGTTTTGCAAAGGCCTCGGCAATTGCAAAGCCCATTTTACCTGAGCTGTGATTAGAAATATAACGAACCGGATCGATAGCTTCACGCGTCGGGCCTGCCGTAATAGTGACACTTAAATCAGCTAAATCTTGTTGAACCACAAAAAGTGATTGAAGCGACTCAAAAATTTCAGCTGGCTCAGACACTCTACCCGCACCCACATCGCCACAAGCTTGAAAGCCACTATTTGGCCCAACAAAATGAATACCTCGCGCAAAAAGAGCGGTCAAATTTTGTTGTGTAATCGCCTGACGGTACATTTGCTGATTCATAGCCGGTGCGAGCAAAATAGGCGCACTTGTCGCGAGACAAATCGTGCTAAGTAAATCATTTGCCATTCCAACGGTTAAACGCGCAATAAAATCGGCGCTAGCTGGCGCAATCACAATCGCATCAGCCCATTTGGCCAGCTCAATATGCCCCATGGCTAATTCAGCTTGAGGATCAAGTAAAGATTGAGAAACCGCATTACCTGAAATGGCTTGTAGCGTTAAAGGTGTGACAAATTCAGCGGCTGCAGGCGTTAAAGCCACTCGAACTTCTGCGTTAGATTTGCGTAATAAACGAATAAACTCAATGGTTTTATAGGCGGCTATGCCCCCTGTAATCCCGACAACAATATGCTTTCCGCTCAAGCTCATTTGCTACTCCGCTATAACTTAATAGAATAGATATATGTTTTGTGTGTTAGTACTTAACAACTTAAGGTCGCCTATTTTACTTCAAATTTCACCAATAAAAAATTTTATTTTTGTGATCGCTGTTCCAAAAATAAAACAGACAATTCGCAATGCTTAAAAACATCATGAAAATTGACCGCACTTTTTTCTTTTCATCATATTAATATGCAAACAAACTCTCCTTTAATGCCTCGCGAAAAATTGTTGAAATATGGCGTTGAAGCCCTAGAAGATCACGAATTACTCGCTATTTTTCTACGAACAGGAATTAAAGGCTGCCCTGTCATGGAATTATCACATAGCGTGCTGCAACATTTTGGATCCCTTCGAGCCTTATTAAGTGCAGATAAAGAAGCCTTTTGCAAAGTAAAAGGATTAGGCATTACGCAGTTTATTCAACTACAAGCCACCACAGAAATGACCAAACGCTATCTCAAACAAGAATTGCTTATAGAACATGTATTTAGCGACACATCCACGGTAAAACTTTATCTTCAAGCAGAGCTTCATCACGAAGAACGTGAAATTTTTATGGTGTTATTTTTAGATAATCAACATCGTTTGATTAAAAAAGAGCGGTTATTTTTAGGCACAATTAATGTGACGAATGTTTATCCACGTGAAATCATCAAAGAAAGCCTTTACTGTAATGCAGCCGCCTTAATTTTGGCTCACAACCACCCTTCTGGTCTGGCTGAACCAAGCTATTCTGACAAAATGATCACACAAAAAATTATTGAGGCTGCTGAGTTAATGGATATTCGTATTTTGGATCATTTTATTGTCGGCAAAGGCACTTGTTATTCTTTTGCAGAGCATAATCTGTTATAGTTTTAGGGAATTTGATGATTTTTTTATCGTTCATTTCCATTTAAAGACGGAAAAATCGCTTTTAGACTTGAGAAATGAAAATAAAGTCAGTATAATTTGCGACCTTTAATATAGTAAGTGGGTCGGATACTGCGACCTGACGAGGAAGCAAGCTTAGTTTTAAGCTTCATTATCCGAACCATAAGCTCGAGCTTATATTTAAATTATTGGAGATTATTATGTCTAGAGTTTGTCAAGTAACAGGCAAGCGTCCAGCTGTGGGTAACAACCGCTCACACGCGTTGAATGCGACACGTCGTCGTTTTCTTCCAAACCTTCACACTCACCGTTTCTGGGTTGAAAGTGAAAACCGTTTCGTAACCTTACGTTTAACTGCGAAAGGTATGCGTATTATCGATAAAAAAGGCATTGATGCAGTGTTAGCTGAAATCCGTGCTCGTGGCGAAAAAATCTAAGGAGCTAAAACATGGCAGCTAAAGGCGCTCGTGAGAAAATCCGTTTAGTTTCTACAGCAGAGACTGGTCACTTCTACACAACTGATAAAAACAAACGTAATATGCCTGAAAAAATGGAAATCAAAAAATTTGATCCAGTAGTGCGTAAACACGTTATCTATAAAGAAGCAAAAATCAAATAATTTTGCTGATTTTGAAAAAAGCCCGACATTGTTCGGGTTTTTTTATATCACAAATTCATTACCGAGATTATCTATGCCTGAACTTCCTGAAGTCGAAACTGCCCTGCGTGGTGTCAGCCCCTATTTGAAAGGTTTTACCATTGAAAAAATTGTAGTGCGCCAACCCCAATTACGTTGGGTAGTCTCTCCTGAATTAACAACGCTCAAAAATGTCAAGATCTTGGATACCTCTCGTCGTGCAAAATATCTCATTATTCATACAGAAAAAGGTTATATCATTGGCCATTTAGGCATGTCTGGCTCTGTTCGAATTGTGCCGCACGATAGTCCTATTGATAAACATGATCACCTTGATATTGTAATGAATAATGGCAAATTACTGCGTTATAACGACCCAAGACGCTTCGGTGCATGGTTATGGACTGAAAACTTAGATGACTTTCATCTTTTCCTAAAACTTGGTCCTGAACCGCTTTCAGATGAATTTAACGCAGAATACCTTTTTAAAAAATCACGCAAGAAATCGACCGCACTTAAAACCTTTTTAATGGAGAATGCTGTCGTCGTGGGCGTAGGAAATATTTATGCCAATGAAACGCTCTTTTTATGTGGTTTACACCCAATGAAATTAGCCGAAAATCTCACGCGAAACCAATGTGCCTTACTCGTTGAAACGATTAAAAACGTATTAACAAAAGCCATTACACAAGGTGGTACAACATTAAAAGATTTCTTACAACCCGATGGCCGTCCAGGTTATTTTGCGCAGGAATTGTTAGTTTATGGAAACAAAGATAAACCTTGCCCTAAATGTGGTACTAAGATTGAAAGCATGATTATTGGGCAACGCAATAGCTTTTATTGCCCTCATTGTCAGAAAAAGAAATAGGCGTTATACACGCCTATTTTTTTTAGAAAAAGGTACTCCAGAAATGAGAAATCGGCATAACGAGGAAAAGAGCCGGCAGCATATTCGCTACATGGAACATTTGGATATTACAAATGCGAAAGCCTGCCGCAATCATTAACATACCGCCTACCGCAGCAAAATCACCTCGCATTTCAGGTGTCACAAAAGGAATAATAAACACTGCAGAATAAGCTAAAATCACTTGAACCAATGTTTGTGGCACAAAAATACTTGCTACAGAAATACCGAGTGAGGTGGTAAAGATCATCGCCGTGAAGAAATCTAAAAAGGATTTCACAATGAGGATATCAAAATTACCACTCATCCCCTCATTCATCGCTCCGAAAATACCCGTTCCACTAAATGAAAACAAAACCACAATCGCAACAAATTTAGATAAGAACTCTTCTTGGCTATTCATGCTACTTGGCTTATCAGGGAACATCTTTTCAACAAGACCTTTCGCTGATGAGGCAAGATTGTTAATTCCGCGTTCTAATAAAAGCAACTCGCCAATTATCGTCCCTAATAACACCGATAAAATCATTGCCGGCATATTGGTGGTTTTCGCGACCATCACAATACCCATGCCCATCGAACACAAGCCAAAGATTAAGGTTAGATTAGTGCGTAAACGTTCTGGAATGCGCCCACCGAGTGCTGCCCCAATAACTGCGCCACTAATAATCGCCAGTGCATTAATGTAAGGTCCGATAATCATATTCTTCTCCGAATTAAGTTATTCCTATTATACGAAAAATAGACCGAAAATCGACCGCACTTTTAGCAACAAAAAAGGCATGGTTCCCCATGCCTTTTGTTTATTAATGATAAATTACCAGTGGTAACCTGCACCAACTGCTACACCCACTTTACCTTGTGTATCGCTCGTACCGGCTAAACGAATAATGATTTTACCGTTGTCTGAAATACGTGACATACCTAATGCCACTGCATTTTGACCTTGGTAATTACCCGCTGCCACAGATACCATGCTCTTACCTGGAATGTAAGCTTGTGGTAATTGAGACGCCGCTAATGCGCTTGCTGTACCTGCATTTACACGTTTACCTAACTTGTTCACTTGACCATTTAAGTGGTTGATCTTGTTATTCATGTCAGCTTTTACTTCATGTAATTGGCTACCGTTTACCGCATCAGTACTGTCTGCAGCAATGCGTCCTGGTGCAACATTGGTAATTTGTTTATTACCTGCATCAATACCATTTTTAGTCATACTTGGACCGTTTTTAATGGTTACGCCATTGCTATCAATCACCGTATCACCCGCAGTGAATTTGTTTGCCGTTACGCTTTCCACTTTGAGGTTTTTCTTGATACCTACACGAACATTACCGCTCTTATCAATGTTTGTCATTACATTATTGCCACCATCAAACTCACTCCAGTTTGTGTTGCTATCTGCGCCTTTCACATTGATTTGGCTATTTAATTTCGCACCGTAAACATCACCTACATTTGCACCAAATTTTAAGCCATCACTTAATGTTGCGATAGTTTCGCCACCAAAGTTCATACGATTTGGTGTTTTACCATCCAAGTTTGGAGCTGCATCTTTACCACTTACTACTGTAATTGGCGTTGAGTTATCACCTTCACCAAGATTAATCGTTGTGGTATTAACTGTTTTCGCGGTGACATTTTCAGCTTTCAAGTCTTTTGTGGTAGAAATCGTGAAGTTAATACCATTCTGTTCAAGTTTGATATTATCACCTGCGATATAGTTTACAGTCGCACCTGGAGCTACATTAGCAACTTCAGTACCACTTACTTCACCAGTAGAGCCTTCTTTCTTCGTTGCAGTTGCATTCCAGCCTTTACTCGCAAGTTTTTTCACTTCGTATAACTGGCTACCATTCACTGCATCTTTGCTATTAGCATTTAAATCGCCATTTGCAACATTACTAATTTTATTACCTGCAGCATCAATACCTGCTTTAGTTACACTCGGGCCACCAGTAATTTTTAAACCATCATTGTTAATGGTTGTATCACCTGCTTTTACGCTATTAACTTTGATGTCTTTGTTTAATTTAACTGTAACTTGATCACCTGATGCTTCAGTGGTGATATTGTCATCACCCTTAATCGTAACAGTCGAACCTAATTTTTCCACATTAGTTGAACCGCTATCACCGTTAAAAGTTAAACCTTTTGTGTCTACCTTGGTATTCGCATCCACACCTTGTTGAATCTCATCTTTCGTTTTTTTAGATAAATCAAGATGGTAGTTCGTTACAGAAGCGTTGCCAACATCTTGTGCACCTTTATTATCTACTGTTAATGCGTCAGTAGTTGTCACATTTGCAGACGTATCTACAGCATCAATTTTGTAAATAGTTTGACCATTTGCACCTTTTTCTGGCGTAACACTTGTGTTTTTACCAGCTTTAACCTCTGTTTTAGCCGCATTTAACTGAGAAACATTGACTGCGTCCGTTGGAGCTGTTCCATTAGCGACATTAGTAATGCTCTTATTTCCAGCATTAATACCATCTTTTGTTACACTCGGACCGTCTTTAATACTCAAGCCATCTGTATTTAAAACAGTATCGCCAACTGTTACATTACCTGCAGCATTAACATTAGTAACATTAATTGTTTTACTTAAATTAAATGTCACATTATCGTTTGTTGGATTTTTAGTAATAACAATATTGCCATCAGCGTTATTCAAATCAACTGTTTCACCTGGTTCAACATTACTACTATTGGTTCCATTATTAACAGTTAAATTCCAGCCTTTATTAGCTATTTTTGCCACATCTTTTAATTGTGAAACATTCACCGCATCAGTATCAGCAGTACCAGCGGCTACACCTGTGATTTTATTACCAGCGGCATTAATACCTGCTTTAGTTACGCTTGGACCACCTTCAATAGTTAAACCTTCGTTATTAATGGTTGTATCGCCAGCTTTTACGCTATTAACTTTGATGTCTTTGTTTAATTTAACTTTAACTTCATCACCTGATGCCTCAGTAGTGATGTTCTCATCATCACCCTTAATCGCAACAGTTGAACCCAATCTTTCCACATTAGTAGAACCTTTATCCCCAGTAAAAGTTAAACCTTTTGTGTCTACCTTGGTATTCGCATCAACACCTTTTTGAATATCATCTTTGGTTGCTTGAGAAAGATCCACCGCATAATCTGTCACTTCAACACCATCAGCATTTTTTGTTGTGCCATTTGGTGTGACAGAAACGGCAGATGAACCAGAAACCGAAGCTGAAACCTCTTTTGCCGAACTTGCAGCATCAATTTTCTTACGGGTTTCATCATCAATTTTCACTTCAATGCCATTATCTTTGGCTACGGTAGTTAAACCATTTGAACCTGTGATATTTAAAGATTGTGTTGCGAGATTAACCGCGCCAGCACCTGTATTACCTGCTGTAGTCAAGTTGATGGCTTTAATCGCGGTATCAACTGCACCACTGGTTACAGCCTTATTGTCCCCTGCTGTAACAGCAGTTGATTTATTTAACGTAAATGTCACATTGTTTGCATCAGCAGTACTTGTAATATCTGTACCATCACCCACAATGCCTAAAGTATCACCCAATTTTTTGACCGCACTTCCAGTGTTACCAGCAAAAGTAATTGGCATGTTACGTACATTATTGATAGCACTGGTCACATCACCTGCCGTAGCAATATTATTAGGATTTGTGGCTGTTGCATTACCTGTCGTCGCATTAGTTGTGATATTTGTTGTATTCACATCAAATTTCACAATTGTGCCATTTGGGGTTTTAGTCACATTCGCGGTAGTTAAGTTTCCATCTTTGAAGTTCACTACATCATTATTATTAATGCGTGATTTAGATGAACCATTTTCTTGTACGTTAAAACCGCTATTGTTTAATACTGCGTGAAGTTGTGAACCGTTAATTGCATCAGTTGAAGTCGCGGAAATACGACCTGCTGCTACATTCTGGATTTGGCGCTCATTGCCTGCTTTACCAACAGAAACTGCCCCACCAATGCTAGATGAACTTGCTGCAAATCTCACTTCTGAATTTAAACCTGCATCATTTTTAAATACAGCACTTGTTGAGTTAGCATCAAACATATTTGTCCCTGCTTCAGAATCAGCACCTAGGGCAATAGATTTATATGCTGTACTTTTAGCATGTGGCCCCAGAGCAACGGCACTGTTCGCACTTGCATTAGCGAATGAACCTAATGCCATCGCATCTCGATCTGTTGCTTTGGCTGTATAACCTAATGCTATAGCCGCTCGTTGAGTCGCTTCAGAATAAGCCCCTTGAGAAATAGTGAAAGCCTCTGCTGCATTCGCAGAATACCCCATTGCAATAGAATGCTCTATCGCAGCCTTCGTATCTTGGCCAATTGCAATTGAATATCGACCTGATGAATTTGCACCTAGGCCAAACGCCATCGCAGAATAATCAGTCGCTTTACTTCCTTGTCCTAAAGCCACGGTATTTACACCACTTGCTAATGAATTAACACCGATAGCAATTGTTGTCTCATTCGACGCGTTTGAGTTGGTGCCAAAAGCCATTGAATTACCACCACTTGCCTTTGAGGCATAACCTGAAGCTATTGAAAATCCTCCTGAAGCAGTTGAGTCTGTACCTAAGGCTGTCGCATAATTTGCCGATGCATTAGCACTAGAGCCAATAGCTGTTGTCCAGTTTGCACTTGCGTTTGATGAAACACCAATACCAACAGAAAGACCACCTCCTACATTGGCTTTATGTCCCATAGCAACAGAATAACCTCCATTAGAGGTTGCTAATTCACCAATAGCAATGTCAGAATATTGACTTGCAGTACTATTAACACCCATCGCAATAGCAGTCTGTCCAGCTGCAGAGGCATTACGACCAACAGCAATAGTATTACTTGATGCAGCGCTCGCTTTATTACCAATTGCAATTGTCGCCCACGAATTTGTGCTTGCCGCATCACCGATAGCTATTGCATTGTCGTGAGATGCATTCGTTGAATTACCAATGGCAATAGAAGCAGTGCCATTTGATGATGCATTATTACCTAATGACACACCATATCTTGCAGTTGATGTAGCATTTGGTCCAATAGAAACAAGTTTATTTTCTGATGCTTTAGCATTTGAGCCTAATGCAATAGAATCTGCATGCGTAGTGCTAGCATTCAAGCCAACAGCAATAGAATTAACAGCAATAGGTGTAGTACTTGCATTAGGCCCAATGGCAATAGAATCAACACCTGATGCACCCGTATTATTCTGGTTACCTGTTACATTTGATTTAACCGAGAAATAACGAATTTTTTCGATTTCTGCCATCGCAGCGTAAAGCTGAGAACCATTGATTGCATCAGTTGAATTTGCGGAAATATCACCTGGTGATAAGTTAATAAGTTGACGTTCATAGCCTTTTTTACCAATGGAAACAACGTCCCCCGCGATAGTATCAGCACCACCAGCCCAAGTATAAGTTGTCCCTAAAATAGTACGAGTAGTATAGGCAACCCCCGCTTTATCCGTCGCAGAACCGCCACCAATCGCAACAGAGTTTGCAAACGATGCATTAGCTCCTGTACCAACAGCGACAGCATTCGTTTTTTGAGCTGCAGCCAATGAACCTAATGCTAATGAAAGATCCCCAGATTTTGTTTTTGTTCCTAATGATACAGCAGCCTCACCAGCAATCGTATTCATCCAACGGGGACTTTGAAGCTCCCCTCCAGTTAAATCTTTAAATGCTTGTTGAACCGTTCCCGTTTTATCTTGGCCATTAGTATTGATGTAAGTCGTTTGTGTAGCCGCTGCTAAATCAGTATCATCCCCACCAATCGCAACCGATGCATTACCATAAGAAATAACATTACCGCCAATCGCAATTGATTGATCGCCTCGAGCCCATGCACCCTCAGTAATAGAATTACCACCATATTTAGCCGCTTTATCAGCGTTAATGCCAGCTCCAATAGCAATAGACTGGTTTACTCGTACAACAGAAGAGCTATCGCCAACCTGAGCATTTTGACCGATGAGAATATTACGACTACCCGTTGTTCCACCATAATTTCCTGTGCCATCACCAATCAGCACACTATTGGCATAACGACCATTTACATCACTACCAATTGCTAATGTTTTTTCTTGAGATACCGTTACATTATTACCCATTACAAATGAAGTTTTGCCAGATAGATTAATATCATTACCAATTGCGGCAGATTTCAGATTTGACACACTGATGTTATTACCAATTGCAGATGCATTCATATGCGACACATTGATATTATTACCAATTGCATTAGAATTTGCATGAACCACTTTAATATTGTTCCCCATGGCTAATAAATTATTATAAGCATGGTTTTCAAGAGTAATATTATTTCCCGTCGCGCTAGAATTTGCACTCAATACAGTTACATTATTACCTGCAGCACTAGAATTTGCTCCTGATACAGTTACATTATTGCCTGCAGCACTAGATTTTGCTCCTGATACAGTTACATTATTGCCTGCAGCACTAGAGTTTTCTCCTGATACAGTTACATTATTACCTGTAGCACTAGAATTTGCTTCTGATACGGTTACATTATTACCAATCGCCTTGGAGTTTTGTCCCGTAGAAGTAACATTTGCAGAATTACCAATCGCTGTAGAGTTTTCTCCTAATGCTTTGGTATTTGCATCCCCAATACCAATAGCCGTTGCAACAACATTAACAGGAACAACATCGCCAACATGCACTTGAGCCTGTGCCTGCATCATCACTGCAGATAAAGAAAGTGCAAATGCTGAAAGTTTAAAAAGAGAAGATAAACGTGTTTCGCTTGTTACACGTTGTTCTGAGTTTGAAGAGGCTTTTACTGCCCCTTTCGCTAATTCTGATGTCACGACAAAAGATTGTGTCGTTTTGTTCCAAATAATCTTAAATACTTTGTTCATAAAAAGGTTCTTCCCAAAAAATAGACCAATAAGTTGTTGCGAAGCTAAAATAATGCAAACTAAGCAAGTAAATAGTAAAGTCTTTGGAGTATATAGGAGCTAAGCATAAGATCAAGGAAATGTTTGCTTTTTACACTGTTTTTTACAAAAAATTTACATTTTAACGTTTGCGTAAAAAGCGAACATTAAAAAAGTACTCAGGATGGGCTAATCACATGGGTTTAATCCCTCTCAAACAAGTAAAAAAACACGATGAAAATCAACCGCACTTTTGCCTCTTTTAGAATATTATCCTTTACCACTTTCTCAATACCAGTATACCCCTTTATGAGTATTTTGATTTTAAAGTTTGATCAACCTCAAACTTTTGGAAGATAACCTTAGAAAAACTACTACTTTTTGGTATCTTATGCTTGCAATGAACTATTTTTATGAGTGAATTCAAAAGCTTAATAGGAATTGTTTGCATTTAAAATTGTTTTTTTATTCTTTCCTAATGGAGTGATTATCGTGAACGCATTGAGAAAAAGCCTTGTTTTGGCCACTTCTTTCGCAGCTTTAGGTGTGTATAACTCAGCGATGGCTGAAATGGTATACAAGCCTGTTGAACAACCTGTGGAAGCACCAAACCCTAATTTAAAAATCGAAGCAGTGAATGAAAAATTTGCTGAGAAATATCCTAGCCAATTCAATTCGTGGAAAGCGACTGAAAAAGGCGACAAAATCATCTATGCTAATGAACAAGATCCTCGTTTAATCGTGTTATGGGGGGGCTATTCTTTCGCAAAAGAATATAACGCACCTCGTGGTCACGTTTATGCAGTAGAAGATGTACGTAATATTTTACGTACTGGTGCGCCCAAAAATGCAAATGATGGCCCTCAACCAATGGCATGTTGGACTTGTAAAGGTCCAGACGTTCCTCGTTTAATTGCAGAATGGGGTGAAGATGGTTACTTTGGTGCAAAATGGGCTAAAGGTGGACCTGAAGTGGTCAACTCAATCGGTTGTGCAGACTGTCACGATACTACATCAAAAGACTTTGCCGAAGGCAAACCAGCATTACGTATTGCTCGTCCACACGTTCTTCGTGCATTAGATCACTTAAATAATGCACTTCAAGCAAAAGCAAAAGCTGAAGGTAAAGAACAAGCTAACTTAAGCTTTAACACAGCTGCTCGCACTGAAAAACGTGCTGAAGTTTGTGCTAACTGTCACGTTGAGTACTACTTCGCAGGTGATTTAAAACAAGTAACCTTCCCTTGGGATAACGGTCAAACTGTTGATGACATCGAAAAATACTACGATGATATCGGTTTCAGTGACTGGACTCACTCTCTTTCTAAAGCACCAATGTTAAAAGCTCAACACCCTGACTTTGAAATTTGGTCTTTAGGTATGCACGGTAAAAACGGCGTAACTTGTATCGACTGTCACATGCCTAAAGTACAAGGTAAAGACGGTAAAGTTTACACCGACCACCAAATCCAAAACCCATTCGATGCATTTGATACCACATGTGCAAACTGTCACGATCAAAGCAAAGAAAAACTTAAAGACATCGTTGCTTCACGTAAAAAAGAAGTGAAAGATGTAATGGGTCGTTTAGAAGATCAAGTTGTTCGTGCTCACTTTGAAGCGAAAGCGGCATGGGATGCTGGTGCAACTAAAGAAGAAATGGAACCTGCTTTAATGGATATCCGTCACGCTCAATGGCGTTGGGACTACGCAGCAGCAAGCCACGGTGGTCACATGCACGCACCTGATGTAATGCTTCGCGTATTAGGTTCTGGTATCGACAAAGCAGCAGATGCACGTGCTAAACTTGCAGCAATCTTAACTAAACACGGCGTGAAAACTCCGGTTGAAGTACCAGATATTTCTACAGCTGATAAAGCATGGAAAGTAATGGGTATTGATATCGAGAAAGAACGTAAAGCGAAAAAAGAATTCTTAGAAACTGTTGTACCTCAATGGGTAAAAGAAGCGAAAGCCAATGGCAAATTAGCTGAAGATACCGCAACAAAACAATAAAAAAAGAACCGCACTTTGTAACTAAAGTGCCGAAGTGCGGTCATTTTTAACCATATATTTGAGGTAATCAGAATGAATTTAACTTCTTTAATCAGCAAATCGGCAAAATCCCTCGCATTGCTTGCAATGCTTGCGGCAATGCCAATGGCTGCAAGTGCGGAAGAGATGGCAAAAACACCGGCCTCTCAAATCACTTATGAGCCACAATTGGATAACCAACGTGATCCAAACCAATATTGTGCGAAATGTCACAAATTTGACCAAGTTGATAAAAACCAAACCTTGGATCAATCTGGTGGTGAATTACACTTTGGTAAATTCCACGGCGCACACTTAAATCAAAAAAGCCCTAACACAGGTAAACCGATTAACTGTGTAAACTGTCACGGTAATATTTCGGAAGATCACCGTCGTGGTGCTAAAGATGTGATGCGTTTTGATGGCGATATCTTTGGTGATAAAAAACCTATGTATACCGCACAAGAACAAAACCAAGTTTGTTTTGCTTGTCACCAACCGGCAAAACTTCGTGAAAAACTTTGGGCGCACGATGTTCACGCAATGAAATTGCCTTGTGCAAGCTGCCACACATTACACCCGAAAGATGATGCGATGAAAGGTATTCAACCGAAAAATCGTGTGAAACTTTGTGTAGATTGCCACGGCGAACAACAAAAACGCAAAGCGGCAAAAGACGCACAATCACAAACGCAATCAACCGAACAAAAGGATAAATAATGACAGCTTGTTCACGCCGAAACTTTGTTTCCGGCATGGGGGCATTAATCCTTATGACGGGGACATCAGTTACCTCTTTAGCGAAAGAGGAAAAGGCGGATAAACCGAAACGCTATGCAATGGTACACGACGAAACAGCTTGTATCGGCTGTACCGCTTGTATGGATGCTTGTCGTGAAACAAACCACGTTCCTGAAGGCGTTTCACGTTTGGAAATTCTCCGTAGTGAACCTTACGGTGAATTCCCAAATCAAGAATACGAGTTTTTCCGTCAATCTTGCCAACACTGTACAAACGCCCCTTGCGTGGCAGTTTGTCCAACCGGTGCATCATTTATTGATCCTGAAACAGGTATCGTAGATGTGCATAAAGATCTTTGTGTAGGTTGCCAATACTGTGTTGCAGTTTGTCCTTACCGCGTACGTTTCATTCACCCAGTACACCGTACTGCGGATAAATGTAACTTCTGTCGCGATACAAACTTAGCAGCAGGCAAACAACCTGCTTGTGTAGAAGCTTGTCCAACCAAAGCATTAACCTTTGGCGATATGAATGACCCAAGCAGTGCAGTTTCCCGCAAAGTGAAAGAAAATCCGGTTTATCGCACTAAAGTGGAATTAGGTACTCAACCAAATCTTTACCATATTCCATTCCAACACGGGGAGCCAAGAAGATGACATTAGATTATCCTGTTCCGTTTCACACACCTAATTTGGTGTGGGATTCAACAATCGCTATCTATTTGTTCTTACTTGGTATTTCTTCCGGTGCGGTACAATTAGCGATTGCTTATAAACGTAGTCACAAATTAGAAAACCCAAGCAAAAACTGGATTATCCGAGCAGCCGCCGTTTTAGGTTCTGTGCCAACATTAATTGGTTTAACCCTGTTAATTTTCCACTTGGCACGTCCTTGGACATTCTGGAAATTGATGTTTAACTATCAATTTAACTCTGTAATGTCTATGGGGGTAATGTTATTCCAAGTTTATATGCTGTTCTTGGTATGTTGGTGTGCGGTTATCTTCAAAGAAGATATCATGGCGTTCATTCAACGTTTTATGCCAAAACTTGGTTTCGTCGGTAAAATTATCAATGTATTAGAACGTTTAACCGGTCCTGTAGAAGTTATTCTCTTCATCTTAGCTGCTGTGCTAGGGGCTTATACCGGTTTCTTACTTTCAGCATTGATCAGTTACCCAATGTTAAATAACCCTGTTCTACCAGCGTTATTCTTGGCTTCAGGTACCTCTTCAGGTATCGCTGCAACCTTCTTATTTATCCTTATTGCAGGTAAATTAAAAGGTGATAGCCATGAATCACACTTCATTCATAAATTTGAAGTGCCAATTATGGTGACAGAACTTGGTTTATTAATCTGTTTCTTTGTTGGTCTACACTTCGGTGGTGGTCAGAAAGTAGTTGCATTGCACAATGCACTTTCCGGCTTCTGGGGTGCCGTGTTCTGGATTGGGGTATTCTTAATTGGTATCATCATTCCTCTACTTGCAAACCTTGCAGCAAAAGACAGCTTAAAATACAACAAGAACTTTATTATCCTTGTATCAATCTTTGACTTAATCGGGGTTCTCTGCTTACGTTACTTCATCTTGTACGGCGGACAACTTACCGTTGCGTAAGGATAAATTTCTTATTTAATCAAAAGGCGTATACAATACGCCTTTTGTTTATTTAGAAGAATAAAGTGCGGTTAATTTTACGTATGTTTTTCATGCTTAAAATTAACCTTATTTTGTAAAATTCAACCTTTAATATAATACTGAAGAATACTATGCTTCCCGAACTCGGATTTCTCTCATTACTCTTTGCCACCACCGCGGCGCTCTTACTTTCCATCGTGCCGCAAATTGGTATTTGGCGAAATAAACCCTCTCTCACCAACACGGCTTGGGGATTAAGTTATTGCTTCGGTATTTTTACGAGCGTTTCAATCGGTATTCTTGCCTACTCTTTTGCGACAGATGATTTCACATTGGAATACGTGGCAGCTCATTCCAATTCTCAGCTACCAACATTTTTCAAAGTTGCCGCCACTTGGGGCGGACATGAAGGCTCTATTTTATTTTGGCTTTTCACATTAAGTCTTTGGTTAGTGGCTTTTGCCTTTTTCTCTCGCAAAAATGACCGCACTTTTTCGGCTCAAACTCTGTCTTTACTCGGCTTAATTTGTCTTGGGTTTGCTATTTTCATTTTGTTCTACTCTAATCCATTTGGACGTGCTTTTCCTGCCCCTGCGGAAGGGCGAGATCTCAACCCAATGCTGCAAGATATTGGCTTAATTTTCCATCCACCGCTTTTATATGTGGGTTATGTGGGCTTTGCTGTTAACTTTGCCATATCCATTTCTGCCTTGATCTTTAATCGTTCTGCACAAGCTATCGCACGTGCAATGCGAGCTTGGGTGCTCGTTTCTTGGTTATTCTTAACCTTAGGGATCGTTCTCGGTGCATGGTGGGCATATTATGAATTAGGCTGGGGCGGCTGGTGGTTCTGGGACCCTGTAGAAAATGCCTCACTTATGCCATGGTTATTGGGACTCGCACTTTTACACAGCTTGATGGTGACTGAAAAACAAGGCATGTTTAGCTACTGGACAACACTCTTTTCCCTACTCGCTTTTGCATTCAGTGTATTAGGTACATTTATTGTCCGTTCAGGCGCATTAACCTCTGTTCATGCTTTTGCTTTAGATAGCTCCCGTGGTTATGTACTATTACTTATTTTCTTCTTATTGACTGTCGGCTCGCTCAGCCTATTTGCCCTACGCACAAATACCAACGAAAGTACGGTCAAATTCCCGCTCATTTCTAAAACAGGGGCAATTTTAGGCTTAAATATCATATTGACTGTGGCAACCGTCAGCACATTCTTAGGCACTTTCTATCCAATGCTATTCCAAGCTATGAATTGGGGAAGTATTTCTGTGGGTACGCCTTACTTTAATAGCATTTTCTTGCCATTGCTCACGTTAGTGCTTTTTGCCATGGCGGGCACGCTTTGCTTAAACTGGTTTAAATCAGACAAAAAACGCTTTTTCAAACGTCTGTTATTACTTATTCCCGCTGCAGTGATGGCTTATGGCATGATTTGGAATGCGCTGCAAAATGATGGCGCATTACGTTTCCATTTCTTTGCTTATGTATTACTCACCCTTGCTATCTGGGTATTATTCGTCACCTTATGGCAAAATTGGGTAAAAGTAAGACTTGCCTATTTCGGGATGATTCTTGCACACTGCGGTGTGGCGATTGCCACGATAGGCGCCGTGATGAGTAGTTACTTTGGCAGTGAGTTAGGGGTTAGACTTGCGCCACAACAAAGCCAACAATTAGGCCAATTTGAATTCCACTACGATCGTTTTTCCAATGAAATAGGTCCAAACTTTACTGCCGAAGTCGCTTTCTTTAGTGTCTCAGAACAAGGCAAACCTTACGCAGAAATTGTACCAGAGCGCCGTTATTATGATGTTCGCACCATGACCATGAGTGAAGTGGGATTAGACGCTGGCTTTTGGGGCGATTTATATATTGTGATGGGCGATAACTTAGGCAAAGGCGAATTCACATTCCGCTTACATTACAAACCGCTTATTCGCTGGTTATGGCTCGGAGGCATTTTAATGGCACTTGGCGCATTATGTTCAGCCATCAATTTGAAGAGAAAACGTGATGAATAAAAAGTTTATTTTGTTTTTACCACTGATTTTGTTATTGAGCGTTTGCTTACTACTTTTTGTTGGCTTACACAAAGATCCAAAACAAATTGCCTCTGCACTCATTAATAAGCCCGTGCCGGAATTCTATCAAGCGAATTTGCTTGAACCGAGTCAAATTGTCAGCCCAAGAGATTTCCCCAAAAAACCTTTCCTACTTAATGTGTGGGGAAGTTGGTGTGGCTATTGCCAACAGGAACACCCTCTTTTGATGGAAATTTCAAAAGAAGTGCCCATTGTGGGAATCGACTATCGTGACAAACCTCAGAGCGGCATTGCGATGCTCGAACGTATGGGCAATCCATTTATACTCACGATTGACGATAGCCGTGGTGAATTTGCGATGCAATTAGGCGTAGATGGTGCGCCTGAGACCTATGTTGTCGATGAACACGGCATGATTCGTTATCGTCATTCTGGCTATATGGATAGAGAAACATGGCTCACTGAGATCAAACCAAAACTTGATGAATTAACTAAAAAGTAAAATGAAAAAATTAACCCGATTTCTGACCGCACTTTTACTGACTTTCGCCCTTTTTGCTCACGCAGAAATGGTGGATACCTATGCGTTTAAAAACCAAGCCGATCGTACTCGCGCTGTTGAACTGGCAAAATCCTTACGCTGCCCACAATGTCAGAATCAAAACTTAGTTGAGTCCAATTCACCGATTGCTTATGACTTACGTATTGAAGTCTATAAAATGGTGGATGAAGGAAAATCGAATCAGCAAATTATCGACACGATGACTGCTCGTTTCGGTAATTTCGTGAACTATAAGCCACCTTTCCAATGGAATACGGCACTACTCTGGCTATTACCTATTTTGTTATTAATTGGGGCTTTTGCTTTAATTTTATTTTCGACTAAAAAATCAGAAGGCGAGCCAAAACAACTCGAGAATCAACTTCATACTGCCCCTAAAGAAGAAAAAAGTGCGGTCAAATTTGAAACCAAATCCGCCATTTGGGTCTTTGCTATTTTATTAGTTCTTCCTTTAAGTTATTACTTCTCCCTTGATCGTTTTGAGCGTGTTCAACAAGGCGAAAAAGAGATGGTTGAGCTCGCCAATAAAAAAGCAGATACATCAATGGTGCATCAAAAAGAAGATATGGTGCTCAAAATTCAAAATAAAATTCGAGAAGATGTAAATAACCCTGAGCTTTGGGCTCAGCTAGGTGATGCCTACATGCAAAATGATGAATTTGATCATGCGCTCATCGCCTATAGCAATGCAGAAAAAATTTCAGGTACAACACCCGCTATTTTAGGCCTAAAAGCGACCGCACTTTATTATCAAGCAGGTCAAAACATCACACCACAAATCCAGCAAATAATGGATGAGGCGTTAAAACAAGATAAACATGAAATATCAGTAATGACATTATTGGCGACCGAAGCCTTTAAAAATCATGAAGCTGAAAAAGCCAAAGCTTATTGGCAGCAATTATTGGATTCAGGCAATTCAGCGGTAGATCGCCGTACTGTCATCCAACGAATCAAAATGATAGACTATTTTGAAAAAGGACAAATCTCACAATAAGCTATGTCTCATTATTCAGAAAATATCATTATTGGAGCCGGTGCTGCCGGCTTATTTTGTGCCGCACAGTTAGGCAAGCTGGGCAAACAAGCCACCATTTTTGATAATGGTAAAAAAATTGGTCGAAAAATTTTAATGTCTGGTGGCGGATTCTGTAATTTCACCAATATGGAAATCACATCGGGCCGTTATATCAGCCAAAACAAACACTTCGTCAAATCTGCCTTAAAGCGTTATACACAATGGGACTTCATTGCTTTAGTCGCTGAGTACGGCATCCCTTACCACGAAAAAGAATTAGGTCAGTTATTTTGTGATAACGGTGCAGAAGACATTGTGAAGATGCTCGGCGCCGAATGTGACAAATACGGTGTCAACATTCAACTGCGAAGCGAAGTGAGTAATATTGAAGCCGTTGAAAACAACCCTAGCGTACGATTCAAATTAAAGGTAAACGCTGTTAAATGGCAATGCCAGAATTTGATTATTGCGACGGGCGGGCTCTCTATGCCTGGCCTGGGTGCCTCACCTTTTGGTTATCAAATTGCAGAACAGTTTGGATTAAATGTGATTCCTCCGCATGCAAGCCTTGTGCCATTCACGTGGCGAGAAAGTGAAAAATTCTACTCGGTACTCTCTGGTGTTTCATTAGATGTCGCGGCGACGAATCAGCACAAAACCTTTACTCATCAAATGCTATTCACCCATCGTGGTTTATCTGGTCCCGCCATTTTGCAAATTTCCAATTATTGGCAACCTGGTGAAAGCATTCATTTGGATTTATTGCCTTATAACAATATTCGTCATCACCTGGATGAGATGCGTCAATCTTCGCCAAAATTGCAATTAAAAACCGTATTAAGTCGCTTATTACCGAAAAAATTAGTTGAGCTTTGGTTAGAACAAGGTTTGATTCAAGATGAAGTGATCGCAAATTTAAGTAAAGTGCGGTTAGAAAATCTAGAGAATTTAATCCACAATTGGCAATTCATTCCTAATGGCACTGAAGGCTACCGTACGGCTGAAGTCACAATGGGTGGCGTTGATACTCATGAGATTTCATCTAAAACCATGGAGGCCACCAAGATTAAAGGTCTCTATTTTATCGGTGAAGTGCTGGATGTTGTCGGTTGGCTAGGCGGCTATAATTTCCAATGGGCATGGAGTTCGGCAGCTGTTTGTGCGATGGGAATTGCTGAAAGCTAAATATTTCTCTGCATTAATTATTTTCATCATAAATGAAAAAATCATTACTTTGATCGTGAAATATCCTTACGTTAAAATCACCATACGAAAATTAAAAGAAGGATATAAACATGACATCAAAAACACTTCCCTTCCACGCTGATACTGTGGGCTCATACTTACGTTCTCAACCTTTAAAAGACGCCCGTGCAAAATTTGCTGCAGGCGAACTTTCTCGTGAACAATTAACGGAAGTAGAAGATCAAGAAATTGCTAAATTAGTACAAGCACAATTAGATGCAGGTATCCAAGTCATCACTGATGGGGAATATCGTCGTGCATTTTGGCATATCGATTTCTTAGAAAACTTAAATGGTATTGAAGGTTATCACCCTGAACATGGTTATAAATTTAATGGCGTAGAAACAAAACCTTACAATACTCGCTGCTGTGGTAAAGTCTCTTGGAATCCCAACCATCCATTTATCGAACATTTCAAAAAATTAAAAGACATTGTTGGCGATCGTGGCGTCGTAAAATATACCATCCCAAGTCCGAATCAATTAATGTATCCAATCCAATGGGATACGGGTGTTTATGCAACACGTGCAGAATTTGCCAAAGATGTTCAACAAGCTTATAAAGATGCGATTAAAGCCTTCTATGATGCGGGTTGCCGTTATTTACAATTTGATGATGTGTATTGGGGCTCACTCTGCAACAATCACTTAAAACCAGAATTTGAAGCGGATAAAGCACAAGCGCTTGAAAATATTCAAGTTGTATTAGCCGCTAAACCAGCAGATATGGTTATCACAACGCACGTTTGCCGTGGCAACTTCCGTTCAACTTATTTACTAACCGGCGCATATGACCCAATTGCGGATGCGTTATTTGGTCAAACCCAATACGATGGCTACTTCCTGGAATATGATGATGAACGTTCTGGTGGATTTGAACCATTAAAATATTTTGCCAATAATCCACACAAAGGCCGTGTCGTATTAGGCTTAATCAGCTCAAAATTCCCTGAATTAGAAGGTAAAGCGGCGATTAAAGCACGCATTAAAGAAGCGACTCAATATGTTCCACTTGAGCAGCTTTGCTTAAGCCCACAATGTGGTTTTGCGTCAACAGAAGAAGGGAACATTATGACGGAAGCACAACAATGGGCCAAAGTCCGTTACGTTGAAGAAATTGCTGAAGAAGTATGGGGTGAAGATTAATTCTTTTCATAAAAACACGCTGTTTTTTAACCGCACTTTTATCGATTGAGAGCGTAGCGATACGCTCTTTTTTATTGCTTCCTTTCAATAAATAAAAAAGCTGATGTTATCCACATCAGCTTTATCATCATCGATTTGTCACTAGATTTGCGTTAAATCGACGTTTTTCGTTTCTTTTGAGGCTAATAATGCTAACAAGGTTAAGAATGCATTAATGGCTAAATAAATCCCCACGCCCATTAAGCCATAAAGCGCATTGATTTTTAATGAAATCATTGCTGCAATGGTTGCCCCGATAATCGATGCAATGTTGTAAGCTAAAGAAGCACCAGAATAACGTACTTCCGTTGGGAATAATTCAGGTAATAACGCCGCCATTGGGCCAAATGTCATGCCCATTAATGCCATACCAATTACTAGGAAAGCAAATACAGAAGCTGGTGTACCGTTTCCAAGGAATAATGGCATACATAATGCAAAAATTAAAATGCTGACCGTTGTCCAAATTAACCATTTGCGACGACCGATTTTATCTGCATAAAGACCTGAAATACTGATAAAAATCGCAAAAACGATCGCACTCATTAAAAGTAATCCCGTGAAGGTATTGGCAGGAATGCCTAACCCCATAGGATAGCCCGCTTCTGAAAGGGTTGCCGGTGTACGAGAATACGCTTGAGCAAAGGCGGTCATAATATAGAACAAGGAATAGGTTGCCACCATGATAAATGTACCAATCACCATTGGTTTAAAGTGTTTTGTGAAAACCACACTCACCGGTGCTTTTAATTTTTTCCCTTTTTCTTCCGCTTCAACAAATACATGGCTTTCATGTAAAGTTAAACGAACATACAACCCAACTAAAACTAAGGCTAAAGAAGAAACAAACGGGATACGCCATGCCCACTCAACAAGGGCTTGTTGGCCCCAGAAATAGCTCACTAAGAAGAAGGTCGCATTAGCCACAAATAAACCTATTGGCGCACCTAATTGAGGGAATGTACCATACCAAGCACGTTTTCCTTCTGGCGCATTTTCTGTTGCTACTAAAGCAGCACCGCCCCATTCACCACCAAGACCAATACCTTGACCGACTCGGCAAATACATAACAAAATCGGGGCCCAAATACCAATTTGAGAATAAGTCGGCAATAAACCGATAACGACCGTAGATCCGCCCATTAAAACCAAAGAGGCGACCAAGGTTTTCTTACGACCAATCTTATCACCAAAGTGCCCAAATAAAGCTGAGCCAATTGGACGAGCAAAGAACGCTAAAGCTAGTGTCGAAAGAGAAAGCAAATCATCTGAAAGCGGATCGCCACTATGGAAGAATTGCGTGTTAAAAACTAATACTGCCGCAGCGGCATAGATATAATAATCGAAAAATTCAATTGCGGTACCCACCATAGATGCTAAAGCAACCTTAAGTGGATCATTACGAAGTTGTGAGGACATTTTGCTTCCTTAAGAGTCAAATAAAATGAAAGGGCTAAATCCTAGCATTTCCCTTAAGGTTGAGCAATTTTTAATACGATATTTTCGATTTTTTCAGCAAAATATGTCGGGTTTTCTAAATGTGCATTATGACCAGCATTAGGAATAATCGTTAAATGAAGTTGATTATCCTCTGCCATTTGACGAAACTTCTGATCTCGTTCACCACAAAAATAAAAAAATGGCAGCAAACTTGACCGCACTTTCTCTCGAAAATCAGGCTGTTTGGCAAGACTAGTGGCTAATAACATATGACCAATATTTGCACCACAATTGACTTTTCGCTTTTCAATTAATGCCTTACGTTGCTGTTCATTTAAATGGGAAAAGACAGGCTGTTTATACCAATCTTCTAACACGGTTTCAGGGTTTTCATGGAAAAAACGCTCCGCCCACATTTTGTCATTAACTAAACGGCTTTGTTTTTCTTGCTCTGACTGCAAACCTAAATTCGCCCCTTCTAAAATCACTGCTTGTAAATTGCCTCTTTGCACTTGAGCCTGCAATGCATAATATTGTGCAATTCGCCCACCAAGTGAGTAACCGATAAGGATATAAGGTTCATCTTTTATGAGGCTTTGTATTTGGCTTTCAAGAAATTGAGCCGTTTGCTCAAAATCTTCAACCGCTACAGCTTTATTCTCTCCATGAAACGGTAAATCGAGAGAGAGACAACGAAAGTGCGGTAGATTTTCGATGACTTTTTGCCAGTCTGATTTTGTACCAAGTAAGCCATGAAGAAAAACAAGATTCATCATAATAATGCCATATAAAGAAATCCCCTCTATATAAGAGGGGAAAGAAATTATTCACCAATAACCGCGTGGCTGATTTGTTCAATCAAGCGCTTATAGGTTGCGCTGCCATCACTTGGGTTTGTTTTGATTTCAATTAATGTCGCACGGCGGCGAGTATAAGCTTGTTTTAACACTGAGCTTAAATCTGCCCAAGTGTAAGGTAAGGCATATTTTAAACCAAACATTGCGGCGACTTGAGAGAAATCACCATTATGTGGCAAGCGATAGAACTGCTCTTTCACCTCTTCATCCACCGGCAACATATCAAAGATTGCGCCACCATTATTGTTAATCACAAAAATAATGGTCGGTTGAGTGACATTCTTAAATAAGGCTAAAGAGTTCAAATCATAAAGTGTGGACGTATCGCCAATCATTGCTACCACTGGTTGATCGGCACCGATACCGATACCTGCAGCTGTTGCTAATAAGCCGTCAATCCCACTTGCACCACGATTGGTGAAAATCGGATACCCTTCAGGTAATTTAGTTAACGCATCAACCAAACGCACAAAAAGACTGTTTCCTAAGAACAAAATACCGTTGTAAGGTAAAACACGCTCAATATGATGTGCTAATGAGGCTTCATTAAGATTGCCACCGACTTGTTGTTCGATAAAGGTTGCACAGAATTTTGAAAGTGCCAGAGGTTCGAGCAACCAAGGCTTTTGACGCAATGGCGGATGTGCTCGCAACCAATGATGTGCTTTTGCATTAAAGCGAGTTTGCGTATGGTGGTTTGGATCAACTGCATTTTGACTTTGCTCCACCACCCAAAATTCACCTTGGAATTCCGCTAAGAATTGGTTAATACGTTTACTGATAAAACGAGAACCAAATTGAATCACGATATCAGCTTGAAGTAATTTTTGCTTCACTGTTTGGTTTGCCAGCCAAATATCCGCATAAGGCATGAGAGGTTCTACACCTGATTGAATATCCGTAAGCAAAATCCAACCCATGGTATTTGCCCATGAGTTAATACCCATTGCTTGTTCAGGCGTTAATTGCCCTGCCACAATCACACCACGTTTCGTACGCCAAGTATCCCAATTCTCGTGCATTAACACTTCTTGCTGTAATGGTTGATGATCAACCCAATTTTTCGGCTGGCTTAACCAACGTTGAATTGGCATTAACCACGGATGACCGTCAATTTCTTGCTCTTGGGCATTATAAAGTGGCTCTGCAAAAGGCACATTGATATGCACCACGCCTGGTTGTTGTTTTTGTTTATAACAAGCTTGTTCTAACGTAGAAATTAACCATTTTGCTGCATAATCTGCCTGAGGTTTCGGTAGATTGACACTTGCAACGGGGTAATCGGCAAACATATTTTGTTGCACGATAGCTTGATTCGCCCCACATTCCCACAATTCAGGTGGACGATCAGCGGTAAGAATAATTAAATTCACGCCTGTTTGACGAGCTTCAATAATTGCAGGATATAAATTGGCTGCTGCGGTACCCGAGGTGACAATCACGGCAACAGGTGCTTGAGTAGATTTTGCAATCCCTAACGCAAAAAAGCCTAAACCACGTTCATCAAAGTGACCATGGCATGTTGCACGAGAAGCATTTTGTAAACGCACAGCTTCTAGCGTTAAAGGTGTTGAGCGTGAACCAGGCGCAATACAAAAGTGACTCACACCTTGGCGAACCAAAGTTTCTAAGATCACCTTTGACCAACAACGATTAAATACGCTTACAGACATTCTTCTTATTCTCCGTTATTCTCTGCAAACAGGGAAATGAGCCCTGCCGCTTTACGTTCAATTTCTAACCACTCTTCTACAGGTTGTGAGCCTTCCACAATACCGGCACCAGCAAATACACGTACTTGGTTTTCTTCAATAAAAGCCGAACGAATGGTGACACAAAATTCTGAGAGATGTTGACTCATCACACCTAATGTTCCAGCATACCAACGACGATCAAAGGTTTCTATTTCAGCTAAAGCTTTCTTCGCTTGTTGCTGTGGTAAACCTGACACTGCGGCCGTTGGATGAATCGCCTTCAGTAAATCGGCATCCGTACAAAGTGCGGTCAATTTTGCTTGCATTTTTCGAATCAAATGCTGCACTTTGCGTAATGACTTTAATGCGACATCGTCAACGGTAATTTGTTCCACTAAGTGACTGATATTTTGTGAAATATCTTTAACTACTAACCAGTTTTCATTGAGGTTTTTTTCATCATTTAATAACCAATTCGCGCGTTCATCATTTTCACTCGGATTATCACTAACAGGCGCGGTCCCCGCAAGCGCTTCCGTAAATAACTGACGATCATCTCGCGCAAATAAACGTTCAGGCGTCGAACCTACAAAACATTGTTCAGCATTATCTGCCCATAAAAAATGGTAACAACCACTATTTTTTGCTTGGCTTGCGGCAAGAAAATCTTTTCCGTTTAACTTCCTCTGAAGACCAAACACGGTTTCATTTGCTAACACAAGCTTGGTTAATTCACCTTGTCGAATGCGAGCGAGTGCTTGATTGACCCAGTCACACCACGTTTCTTGGTTTGCTTTTGGCACCATGCTTTCGATGGTTAATTGATTAAGTGATAAAAGTGCGGTCGTTTTTTCGAATGAATTCAATACCGCTTTTGCTGAATCAAGCTCATTTGTTTCAACAAAAACTGAAACCTCAGTCTCTCCATGTTGTTGTTCAATTAAAACTTGAGGCAAAATAAACTGGCTTTCACCTTGAAACTGTAAACCACCGACTAAAGGGAAATCGTGTTCTTGGATAAATTGCTGTGCCAAATTCACATCTGAAAATGACCGCACTTTCCCCACCGCTGCGACGGTTTTAGCTTCATCACGAAAACGTAAATAAAATTGTGGATAAACAAGTTGCCCCTTTATCCATGCCAAAAGATCAACACCCAATTTCATCTTCGTTTGAAGACGTACAATAGCGGGTTGCTGATCAGTTGTCGCCAAGGTTTCAAACTGGCGAATTAGCTCAGATTTAGCTTGTTCTAAAGGGCCCATGAAAAATAATAAAACACAAAAAAATTAGCCAATATTCTACCGCACTTTAATACATTCAAAAAATTTTTTTATTAAATCTTTTCAAGATAAGAATTTAAGCGTAAATTAGACGTAATTTTTGAATGAAAATCTAATTATCATAGGATGTTACTAATGAGATCTTTTCCGAAATCAGACAAATTAGAACACGTTTGCTACGATATTCGTGGACCGGTTCACAAAGAAGCTTTACGCCTAGAAGAAGAAGGCAATAAAATTTTAAAACTTAATATCGGCAACCCGGCCCCATTTGGTTTTGAAGCACCTGATGAAATTTTAGTTGATGTTATCCGCAACCTACCCTCTGCACAAGGTTATTGCGATTCCAAAGGGTTATATTCGGCACGTAAGGCTATCGTGCAATACTATCAATCGAAAGGTATTCATGATGCGACAGTAAACGATGTGTACATCGGAAATGGTGTATCTGAATTGATTACCATGTCCATGCAAGCACTTCTCAATGATGGTGATGAAGTATTGGTCCCAATGCCTGACTATCCATTATGGACCGCGGCTGTGACGTTAGCGGGCGGAAAAGCAGTACATTATTTATGTGATGAAGAAGCGGGTTGGTTCCCTGCTATTGATGATATTCGCGCGAAAGTCAATGCCAAAACCAAAGCTATCGTAGTAATCAACCCGAACAACCCGACAGGTGCGGTTTATAGCAAAGAGTTACTCGAAGAAATTATCCAAGTTGCACGTGAAAATAATCTGATTATTTTTGCTGATGAAATTTATGACAAGATTCTCTACGACGGTGCTATCCACCATCATATTGCTGCTCTTGCACCAGATGTATTAACCATTACATTCAATGGTTTATCAAAAGCGTATCGTGTTGCGGGTTTCCGTCAAGGTTGGATGATTTTAAATGGGCCAAAACAACATGCTAAAGGCTATATTGAAGGCTTGGATATGTTGGCGTCTATGCGTTTATGTGCAAACGTACCAATGCAACACGCCATTCAAACCGCATTAGGTGGCTATCAAAGTATTAATGAATTTGTTCAACCGGGCGGTCGTTTGCTGGAACAACGCAATAAAGCCTATGAGTTACTGACTCAAATCCCGGGTATTAGCTGCGTAAAACCAATGGGAGCGATGTATATGTTCCCGAAACTCGATATCCAAAAATTCAACATTCATAGTGATGAAAAATTTGTGCTCGATTTATTACGTAAAGAGAAAGTACTTCTCGTGCATGGTAAAGGCTTTAATTGGCATTCACCGGATCACTTCCGAGTGGTAACACTTCCTTATACCGGCCAATTAGAAGAGGCAATTGGCAAATTGGCACGATTCTTAGAGACTTATCGTCAATAATAAAAAAGAGCGGTTAATTAACCGCTCTTTTTTTATTTCATGATTTATAACTATGCCCAGAAATAGCGCACGACATGGAAGAAAATAGGTGCGGAGAAACACAGTGAATCCATTCGGTCTAAAATCCCGCCATGGCCACTGATCATATTCCCCCAGTCTTTCACGCCCATACTGCGTTTCATTGCTGACATCACAAGTCCCCCTAAGAATCCCATTAAGCAAATTAACAGACTCATTAAAAAGGCTTGCCATGCATTAAATGGTGTCATCCAATGAAGCAACATCCCTAATAAACTTGCGCTTAATACCCCACCAACAAACCCTTCTACCGTTTTAGATGGCGATAAGGTTGGCGCAATTTTGCGTTTACCGAAAAGTTTACCCCAAACGTATTGTAACACATCGCTAGACTGTACTACCAAGATTAAGAAGATCATTAATAAAAGATTTTTTCCTTCATAACCAGAGATATCAAGGGTCAATAAAGCGGGGATATGTGAAATACAGAATACACTAATCATCAATGCCCACTGAATTTTCGTTGAACGATCTAAGAAATGCGCCGGATCGCCGAGTAATGCCGACAGAATAGGTAAAAATAAGAAGCCATATACGGGAATGAAAATGGTGAACATGCTAAACCAATCAATGGCGACTAAAAAATATTGCAATGGCAAGATCACATAAAAACAAGCGGCTAGCGCAAGATGATCGCCTCGACGAATATTCAATAGAGAAAGAAACTCACGCAATCCCATAAATGAAATAATCAAAAAGAGCCCAATTACGCCATAAAAGCCCAATAAACTCGCAATAAAGATAATCCCAATCATCACCCACCAAGCATTGATGCGTGCATTCAGGTTATCAATAACGCTATTCGGTGTATCCACACCCGATCTGCGTTTTAAAATATATCCCACTGAGGAAGCAAAAATTAAAGCGATAAATAAACCACCGAAGAGTTGCCATATTTCTGTCATCATTTGCTCCTAAGATTTGCCTTTTTCACTGACGTTTAAACTTAATAATGCCGATTGAGCACGTGTCAGAAACACCTCTTTAGTTTCATCTGTCCCAATCTTTAATGGCTCGCCCACATAAAGATCACATAACAATGGTATCGGTAAAATAAAGCCTTTTGGTAAAACATTATTCATATTACTAATCCAAACGGGTACAAACTCACAATCAGAATTTTCTTTTGCTAAATAAAACAACCCACTTTTAAACGGCTGAAGTGGTAAATCATCATCCACCTTACGAGTTCCTTCAGGAAAAATAATCAGGGAGTCATTGACTAATGCTTCACTCATTTGTCGTATGGCAGCTTTTGGATCTTGGCTATTACGTTCAATCAGTAACATATTAAATACTTTATAGGCTAAAAAGCGACGAATTGCGCCTTTCGTCCAATAATCTTTGCCTGCAACAGGGCGAGTTTGTTTTCTTACTTCATAAGGCAATGAAATCCAAAGTAAGATAAAATCCCCATGACTATTATGATTGGCAAAATAGACACGATGCCCTTCTGAAGATTGTTCCGCAATTGCGGCTTGTGGTCGAACGCCTGTAATAAAAGAAGCAAAACGACACAATAAAAAATCTATTAATCTCGCAAACATATTTGCTCCTATTATTCCGTCACTTCGGCTAAACCATTTTTTACTCGCTTAATACAAGTCACAATAAGCAAGATAATCACAATATTGGCTACCCACCAGAAAAACGAATGCAAGCTACCATTAACAGCATAAAGTAAACCGAGTACACCAAATACGAATGCACGATCACTTTTACCCATTGGGCCATCATAACGACGCGTTTTGCCTTGAACCTGTCCCAAGATGCCACATAACTCACTCAACGCCGCAAGCCAAATAATACTTGAGATTTGAATACCATCAAAAGGCGCGACAAAAGCAAAAGGAAGATAAAGTGCCGCATCTGAAACGACATCAGTGATCTCATTAAGATAGCCGCCTAATCGACTTTTTTGATTAAATTCACGTGCGAGCATGCCATCAATGGCATTCAACGCCATACGTAAAAACAACCAAATAGGAATAAGAAAGAAAAGAGAGGAAAATGTCGGAAATAGTGCGAGAACCACACCTAATAAAATAGAAAGTAAGCAGGCAATCAGCGTAACTTGATTTGCTGTTACGCCTTTTGCTGCTAATTGCCTAACTAAAGGCCGAAGTAAATTTTGAAATTTGGGTTTTAAGGCATAGATACTCATCTACCATCTCCTTGTTTTTATTAGTAAACATAAAAATTTCGCTAATAATAGAATAGTATAGAGTATTGCTCAAGTTTTTTATTCATCCATATAACCTAAACTTCTTAAGGCGCGTTCATCATCCGCCCAACCGGACTTCACTTTTACCCAAAGTTCAAGGTGTACTTTATTATCAAATAAGCGTTCCATGTCAGCGCGCGCTTCCATACCAATGGTTTTAATTTTTTGCCCTTGAGCCCCAATAACCATTTTCTTTTGGCCTTCGCGTTCAACTAAAATCAAGCCATTAATTTCATAAGTACCACGCTCATTTACTTTAAATTGTTCAATTTCAACCGTTACCGAATAAGGTAGCTCTTCCCCTGTGAAACGCATTAATTTTTCACGAATAATTTCTGACGCCATAAAACGCTGTGAACGGTCCGTTACATAATCTTCAGGGAAGTGATGAACACCTTTACGTAATGATTGACGAACAATTTTCTCTAATTGATGGACATTATTACCACGTTGTGCAGAAATCGGCACAATGTGAGCAAAGTTAAACTTACTGCCTAAATCGGTAATAAATGGCAATAAATCATCTTTATTCTTAATATTATCAACTTTGTTGATGGCAAGTACGACAGGTGCTTTCGCATTACGTAATTTATTTAACACCATTTCATCATCGGCATTCCAATGTGTACCATCTACAACAAAAATAATGAGATCCACATCCCCGATTGCTGAGCTTGCTGCACGGTTCATTAAACGGTTAATCGCGCGTTTTTCTTCAATATGAAGTCCCGGCGTATCGACGTAAATTTCTTGGCAGATACCTTCCGTTTTAATTCCCACAATACGGTGACGCGTAGTTTGCGCCTTGCGAGATGTAATCGAGATTTTTTGTCCTAAAATTTTATTTAATAGGGTAGATTTCCCTACATTTGGGCGACCCACGATAGCGATAAAGCCACAATAGGTCTCTTGTTCTTGATTTAATTCGGTCATTTAATTTCCAATGTTTTTAAGATTTGTTCTGCGACCGCTTGTTCTGCTTTACGGCGGCTAGAACCTTTCGCAATAAAAGTGCGGTTAATATTGGGTACATTTTTTACTGTACATTCTACGGTGAAGGTTTGGCAATGGGCTTCTCCTTCAATTTTGATTACTTCATAGGTTGGTAAGGCAAAATGCTTACCTTGTAAATACTCTTGCAAGCGCGTTTTGGCATCTTTTTGGTTATCACCTGGTTTAATTTCAGCGAGTAACGTTTTATACCAGCTACGCACAATATCTGCTGCTTTATCAAAGCTTGAATCTAATGCCATTGCGCCAATTATCGCTTCAACACAATCCGCCAAAATAGATTCACGACGAAAGCCACCACTTTTCAATTCACCTGAACCTAAGGACATATAATCCCCAAGCTCAAAATTTCGTGCAATTATCGCCAAGGTCGGCTCACGAACTAATGTAGCACGCATTCTGCTAAGTTCACCTTCATTACAACGAGGGAATTGATGATAAAGCGCATCAGCAATGACATAATTGAGAATCGAATCACCTAGAAATTCGAGACGTTCATTATGTTGAGTGGAGGCACTGCGGTGTGTCAGTGCCAATTTTAAATTTTTTAGATCGGAAAATTGATAACCAATTTTTCGTTCTAGTCGATCTAAATGATTCATATTAATTAATTTTTGTAAAGAAACGATCAAAACGGAAGCCTGTAGGCCACTCATTTGGTTCTTTTTCTAAACTCATCCAAATATAAGTGGCTTTACCTACGATATTTTTTTCTGGTACAAATCCCCAAAATCGACTGTCATCACTATGATCACGGTTATCGCCCATCACAAAATATTGCCCCTCAGGCACAATCCATTCTGCAGCAGGTAAACCTTCTTGTGGATAGAACTCAATCCCCGAATAACGGCGCATTGGCTCGACTAAAATCTTATGTGTCACATCACCAATTTCCAAATATTCCACTTGCGTTGGGAATGCTGGATTTGTAGGTTCTTGTTTATATTCAAATACTTTAGCTTGGCAGTCTATTTCACAAGGTTTGCCATCTTTGCCATGAATAATCGTTAAAGCACTTTTTTCAACATCAAGGATAATACGGTCACCACCTTTCCCTACAATACGTTTAATATAATCTGCTCCAGACATATTGTCTTTAGATGTTAACGCAAGATTTTCCGCATAAGCTGCTCGGGTTGCCCCTAAACTCGTATGAAGCAACGCTTGCTCCGGTGCTTTAAACACGATCACATCTCCACGTTCAGGCTTATTGCCTTCAATAATCGTATTTTGGAAAATAGGATCTTTGATGCCATAAGTGTATTTATTCACGACAATAAAATCCCCTACATATAATGTGGCTTGCATTGATCCTGATGGAATTTGAAACGGTTCAAAAATAAATGAACGTACAAGGAATACCACGGATAACACAGGGAAAAGCGAAGAAATAAATTCTGAACCTTCTGAAATTGGCTCAATTTTCGCTTTTTCTTCATCCGTTAACGCTTTGCCTGAACGTTGTTCTGCGCGTGCGATTTGACGACGGCGTCTCGGCATCACCGCAAAGCGGTGATAACACCATAAAATGCCGGAAAGTGCGGTCAAAATCAGCAATAAAATACTGAATGTGTTAGGCAGCTGGAAATAATCTAACGCTTTCCAACCAGCAAAGCCCACAGCTAACAACAAAATAAAAAATACATTCGACATTGATCTACTTTCCTATTTATCTTTACCTACATGTAAGATCGCTAAAAACGCTTCTTGCGGCACTTCCACGTTACCTAAAGATTTCATTCGTTTTTTACCTTCTTTCTGTTTCTGTAAGAGTTTTTTCTTACGGCTCACGTCACCACCATAACATTTTGCTAATACGTTTTTACGCAATTGTTTTACGGTTGAACGCGCAATAATATGGTTACCAATCGCGGCTTGGATGGCAATATCAAATTGTTGACGTGGAATGAGTTCACGCATTTTCTCAACCAATTCACGACCTCGGTAAGGGGCATTATCCTTATGAACAATTAATGCTAACGCATCAACACGATCACCATTGATCATGATATCCACACGTACCATGTCAGCTGCTTGGAAACGTTTGAAACCATAATCCAAAGAAGCATAACCACGCGATGTTGATTTCAAGCGATCGAAGAAATCTAAGACTACTTCGCCCATTGGAATTTCATAGGTTAACGCAATTTGGTTACCGTGATACACCATATTGGTTTGTACGCCACGTTTTTCCACACAAAGGGTGATGACATTTCCTAAGAATTCTTGTGGCACGAGCATATTACACTCTGCAATCGGCTCACGAATTTCCGCAATATTATTTAATGGTGGCAGTTTTGATGGGCTATCCACATAAACCACTTCACCATTGGTCATTTCAACTTCATAAATTACCGTTGGTGCGGTGGTAATCAAATCAAGATCGTATTCACGCTCTAAACGCTCTTGAATGATCTCCATGTGTAAAAGCCCCAAGAAGCCACAACGGAAACCAAAACCTAAAGCCGTCGAGTTTTCTGGTTCATAGAAAAGTGATGCATCATTTAGGCTTAATTTACCCAACGCATCACGGAAAGCTTCATAATCGTCAGAGCTAACAGGGAATAAACCAGCATAAACCTGCGGTTTTACTTTCTTAAAGCCTGGCAATACATGGCTTGCTGGATTGTGCTGATGGGTTAAGGTATCCCCTACTGGTGCCCCTAAAATATCTTTAATCGCACAAACAACCCAACCTACTTCGCCGGTATTTAATACAGTCGTATCCAGTTGTTTTGGCGTGAAAATACCTAGACGATCGACGTTGTAAGCTTGCCCAGTGGACATTACTTTGATTTTATCGCCTTTACGCAATACGCCATTTTTAATACGAACTAATGACACCACGCCTAAATAGTTATCGAACCAAGAGTCAATAATCAATGCTTGTAACGGTGCATCAGGATCACCTTCTGGCGCGGGAATTTTCGCAACAATTTCTTCTAATACATCTTCGATACCCACTCCGGTTTTAGCTGAACAACGTACCGCTTCCATCGCATCAATACCCACGATGTCTTCAATTTCTTCTGCAACACGTTCAGGATCTGCGGCCGGTAAGTCGATTTTATTCAAAATCGGTACGACTTCTAAATCCATTTCAATGGCGGTATAGCAGTTTGCTAAGGTTTGAGCTTCTACGCCTTGTCCCGCATCCACAACTAACAATGCCCCTTCACAAGCCGCAAGAGAACGCGACACTTCATAAGAGAAGTCTACGTGTCCTGGTGTATCGATAAAGTTTAATTGGTAAGTTTCACCATCTTTCGCTTGATAATTTAACGTTACACTTTGTGCTTTAATGGTAATACCGCGCTCACGCTCAAGATCCATGGAATCCAACACTTGCGCTTCCATTTCACGATCTGAAAGGCCCCCACAGGTCTGAATTAATCGGTCAGAAAGGGTCGATTTACCGTGGTCAATATGGGCAATAATAGAAAAGTTGCGAATATTCTTCATAAATAGATTAGTTTTCTCAAAAATCATTAAATTTAACTGGCGGATTGTACCTGAAAAGCGCAGAAATCGCTAGGGATGAAAGGGAAAAGTGCGGTCAAATTTTCAAACCTTTTAGATAAAACAAAACCCCGAATTACTTCGGGGTTTCTTTTTTCATTCAAGCTGAAATTATAGGCTTTCAGTGAAAGTACGAGTAATAACGTCGCGTTGTTGTTCTGGCGTTAAAGAGTTGAAACGTACTGCGTAACCAGAAACACGGATAGTTAATTGAGGGTATTTATCCGGGTTGTTTACTGCATCTTCTAACGTTTCACGACGTAATACGTTTACGTTTAAGTGTTGACCACCTTCAACTTTAACAGTTGGTGCTACGTTTACCGGTAATTCACGGTATTCGATTTGGCCTAATTCACTTACTGCGACTACTTGGTCTTCTGCGAATTCAGCTTTTGCACATAAACAACGAGCTTCATTTTTTTCGCTGTCTAATAACCAGAATGAGTTTAAAAGATTGTCATTTGCTGCTTGAGTAATTTGAATACCTTTGATCATAAAGTGCCTCCTAATTTGGCGGTTGTATATTTATTAAACTGTGCAAATTTTATCAAACTATTTGAAGAATTCAATTAATTTTGACCTAAAACAGATTCTTTTCTCTGACTAATTTTCGAAAATTGATCTAGATTAAGGTTTTAGATGTAAAAAGATCTCACAATACTTTAAGATTTAACAAGAAATTAACATTATTCTTAGTAAAGCCTTTCTAAGCAATTTCATTTATAATGTCTCTAAGCCTATCCAATAAGGAAATACAGAATGAAAACCTGGACAGATGTTATCGGTCAAGAGAAAGAAAAACCTTACTTTAAACACATTCTACAACAAGTTCATCAAGAGAGACTCGTGGGGAAAACCATTTACCCACCGCAAGACGAAGTGTTTAATGCCTTTAAGTATACGGCATTTGATAAAGTAAAAGTCGTCATTTTAGGGCAGGATCCCTACCATGGTCCAAATCAAGCACACGGTTTAGCTTTTTCGGTGAAACCTGAAGTGGCAATTCCCCCTTCTCTACTGAATATGTACAAAGAATTGGTTAACGACATTCCAGGTTTTCACATGCCAAATCATGGCTACTTAGTGAAATGGGCGGAGCAAGGCGTGCTGCTACTGAATACCGTGCTGACCGTAGAACGTGGCATGGCACATTCACACGCTAAATTTGGTTGGGAAGTTTTTACAGACCAAGTGATTGCAGCACTTAATGAACATCGTGAAAAAGTAGTATTTTTACTTTGGGGAAGTCATGCACAGAAAAAAGGGCAATTTATTGATCGCAATCGTCATTATGTTTTAACTGCCCCGCATCCTTCTCCACTTTCTGCTCATCGTGGTTTTCTAGGATGTCATCATTTTTCTAAAACTAACGAATATTTAAAACAAAATGGTTTAAGTGAAATTGATTGGCAAGTTTAAGATTACGACTCAACATCAAGCGGGAGATTCTTTTCCCGCTTTTCTTCTTTTTTCTGCTCTCGTCTTTTTTTAAAAAAATCACTCAATTTCTGACCGCACTTTTCTGCCAACACGCCAGAGGTAATTTCTAATGTGTGATTCATTTTATAATCATCAAAGAAATGAAAGCGAGAACCTACAGCCCCGGTTTTATAATCTGATGCACCGAAGACTAAACGTTTAATTCGGCTATGTAAAATCGCACCCGCACACATAGTACAAGGCTCAAGGGTGACATAAAGTGTGGTATTGAGCAGACGATAATTTTGAATATGTTGTGCTGCATTACGCAATGCGACAATTTCAGCGTGAGCGGTCGGATCATTTTCAATGATAGATAAATTCCAGCCTTCACCGAGAATATTTCCTTCATCGTCCACCAACACAGCCCCGACAGGAATCTCGCCGAGTGCTTCTGCACGATCGGCAAGCATCAGAGCGTGTTGCATAAATTTCTCGTCTAAATCTGACCGCACTTTGAATGCCTAAACAGAGAAAGGATATTTGATTGGTTCGTGAGATTGATAACCCACCACCTTGAAATCATCCATCGTTACCCAAGTCTCAAGATCTTCAAGAGTTTTAATATCAGGATTAATTTCTAATTGTGGTGACGGGAATGGTTCACGTTTTAATTGCACATCACGCATTAACTCAAGTTGGTCTTCATAAATATGTGCATTCACAATTTTATGATATGCCTTGCCCGGTTTATTACCAGTAATTTGCGCCATTAATGCAAGGAAAGTAAAGACTTGAATTTGATTGAAGTTTAAGCCAAGTGGTACATCACAAGAACGCTGATAGCTCGTTAAGTGCAGTGTATCGCCCACTAAGGAAAATGTGTGAGTGTGCATACAAGGACGCAAACAACCCAAATCAAATTCGCCTGGATTAAAGAAAGTCAGGATTTCACCACGATCATCAATACCTCGACTTAAATTGTTCACAATTTTACGAAGTTGATCGATGGTTTCGCCATTCGGTTTACGCCATGCTCGGCCTTGTACACCATAAACGCGCCCCATATCATCGGTGCCTTTACGATGTGGATTGGCAAGCCAAGCGGCATTTTCATTGGCATTGGCATCCCATGTTTTGGTGCCAAGCTTACGGAAATCTGCCGCATTGTCATAACCACGGATATAACCTAAAAATTCCGCAATCGCCGCTTTCCAATAGCTTTTACGCGTGGTAATTAAGGGGAATTGATTATTAGCAACATCATATTCTAAATCCGCATTAATCACTGTAAGGCAACGCTTACCAGTACGCTCATTAGCAACCCACTCACCCTCATTTACAATTCGTCGGCAAAGATCTAAATATTGTTTCATAAAAAACTCCTTACTAATGAACCGCACTTTTAGAGCGATTGTATGCCCATGCCATAATTAACCCACCACCAATAATCATCGGCAAACAAAGCGCTTGTCCACGAGTCATGATGCCTAAGAAAGATTCCACTTCAGGCTCACGGACATATTCAACGATAAAACGGAAAATCCCGTAACAAATCAGGAATAATCCAGCTACCGACCCTACAGGACGAGGCTTTTTAATAAAGACATTCAGAATAATAAACAGCACGAAACCTTCTAAGAACGCCTCATAAAGCTGTGAAGGATGGCGAGGCAACAACAATGGATCATTTGGGAAAATCATAGCCCAAGGGACATCCGTTTCTCGTCCCCAAAGTTCTAAATTGATGAAGTTACCAATTCGTCCCATCCCTAAGCCAAATGGAATCAAGGGTGCCACAAAATCTGCCGTCTGCCAGAAGCTTCTTTTTTGAGAATAAGAGGTCCAAATCATTGAAATAATCACCCCAATTAATCCACCATGGAATGACATTCCCCCTTCCCAAACACGAAATAAATACAGCGGGTCTTGCACAAAATGATCAAAATTATAGAAGAAAACATCCCCAATACGACCACCTAAGAACACGCCCATAAAGCCATTAAAAAGTAACGTATCCACTTGATCCACAGTCCAACCACTATTTGGTTGATTGGCACGACGAACCGCTAGCCAACGAGCAAAGATAAAGCCTAATAAATACATTAAACCATACCAACGCAGCCCTATATTGCTATTACCAAAAGTAAAAATAGTCGGATCAAAATGCGGAAGCATCAAAAATTCTGAATTCATAACATTCCTTATTTAATAAACATATCAACTGCGATCGCAACTAATAGCAAAGCAAAGCCTTTTTTCAAGGTTGGGACAGGGAGTTTGGAGGTTGCTGTTGCCCCTAGTTTAGAAGTGAAGAATGAAGTGCCCGTAATACCAAGCACGGCAGGCAAATAAACATAACCCAGGGAATAATCTGGCATGGCAGGATTGCCCCAGCCACTCACCATAAAACTCAACATACCTGATAAACCAAGAAGTGCCCCACAAAAAGCGGAAGAACCGATGGCTTTTTTCATATCAATCCCGCGGGAATTTAAAAATGGCACGATAAAACCACCACCGCCAACGCCAGCTGCACTTGATGCCATCCCAATTAAAATACCACCGATAACAGATGCTTGTGTTGTTAAAGGTTTAGTTTTCCCTGTGTTTTTCTTAATAGAAATCACCATTTTTGCCGCTAAATATACGACTAAACAGGCAAAGATTTTGGCTGATACATCACGATCAAGTTTGCCAATAAACAAACCAGAGATAAAGACCGAGATCATCACCATCGGTGCCAATACTTTCACGGCACTCCAGACTATATTACCTAGTTTATGATGACGCTGTGCAGAAGAAAATCCAGTAATCACAATGGTTGCAAATGAAGTCCCTAATGCGGTGGACATCAGCAAGGGTTCAGGTACGCCTACCATCGGCAATAAATAAACCAAGGTAGGGACGATAATTAACCCACCACCAATGCCAAATAATCCGGCAAGAAAACCAACCAAAGACCCGACAAGCAAACAAAGTAAAATAAAAGTGAGCATTATTGCCCCCTTGATTTATAAAACGAACGTTTTTGATATTTAGAAGAACCATTTTTACGCGGCGCATGATAAGGTTTATTTGTCTCATGCTCTTGCGAATTTTCAGGCAATGTTTTTTCGTTGCCAAACATTACTTGGGCAAACTCTTTCATCGCTTTGCGATAAACATCTTTCTTAAAGGACACAACCTGACGTACGGGATACCAAAAACTTACCCAACGCCAACCATCAAATTCTGGTGATTTTGTTGTGTTCATATTAATATTTTTTTCATCCCCCACTAATTGCAACAAAAACCAACGTTGTTTTTGCCCAATACACACGGGTTTGCTGTCATAACGCAGCAATCTTTTCGGCAGCTTATAACGCAACCAATGTTTAGACGCGTAAAGCACCTTCACATCTTTGGGTTGCAAACCAACCTCTTCATATAATTCACGATACATGGCTTGTTCGGCACTTTCATTATCGTTAATTCCACCTTGTGGGAATTGCCATGAATTCTGCCCGTATCGTTTAGCCCAAAGCACCTGCCCTTTGCGATTACAAATGACAATGCCTACATTTGGACGGTAGCCATCAAAATCGATCACTATCGTTCACCTTAAATTTTGTACAAAAATAATTTTCAGATTGTTTCATAAATTCGCTTTTTTATCAACCGAATGGGCATATTTACCCTATTGTGGATAACTCTGTGGGTAACACTTGGATAGTCTAAATTTAACTGTGTATAAAAATTAAAAACCGCTTTTCACACTTCACTTTTTTCATTTTTGCATAACCTTTAATCAAAAATTTTCCAAAAAAAAATGACCGCACTTTTTCTCATCAAAGTGCGGTCAAAAATTCAGCCATTTTTTAATTTAAACATTCCTGGCTTGGTGAAGAAATAACAGCTGTGAATTATTCAATATTTCTGTGGATAAAATTGTGATTGAGCAAATGGTGACTGTTGCATAACTCTTCTTAGCATTTTACCATAGAGCTTTGAGGAAAAATTTTATCTTTAATTTCATAAAGATAACGCTTATTCACAGAAATCATCTTATTCACATTCAAGTAAAAATTTTAGTGGTTATTTTTCATCCAAGCCTTTTTTGACTAACGCTAAATAGCGTTCCCATTCAAAATATTGACCTGGATCGATCTTACGACCAGGCGAAATATCGCAATGCCCAACGATACGATCGAGCGTTATTTTCGGGTAAGCTTGCATAATATCTCGTGTTAATGCAGCAAGCACTTGGTATTGCTCCGCTGTAAAAGGTTGTTCATTACTGCCCTCTAGCTCAATCCCAATCGCAAAATCATTGCATTTATCGCGTCCTTCAAAGCAAGAAAGCCCCGCATGCCATGCTCTATCATTGAAACTAACATACTGTGTCACCTTGCCATCCCGTTCAATTAAACAATGGGCAGACACGCGAAATTGATAAATTTCCTCAAAATAGGGATGGATGGTTGGATCGAGTTTACCTTGGAAAAAGTCATCTACATATCCCCCACCAAATTGTTCTGGTGGTAAACTGATGTAATGAATGACGAGTAATGAAATATCCTCTACATCAGGACGTTCATCAAAATGTGGTGAAATCACTTTTCTTGCCTGGCTTAACCAGCCATTTTTTATCTTATTCATCTGTTTTTCTGCGATTAAATTTCATTTTTGCGATCAAGATCGCAAAAAAAGTGCGGTCAGTTTTACTTTCATTTTTCCCTTTTACACAATGTTGCAGCCAATTCTGGCATTTTTTTATTCAACCAAAAGGAAATTTAATTTAATGAAACTGACTTTTTCTAAACCTTTACATAAAGGTTTTACGTTAATTGAATTGATGATCGTGATTGCGATTATTGCTATTCTCGCGACGATCGCCATTCCGTCTTATCAAAATTATACCAAAAAAGCGGCTATCTCCGAATTGTTGCAAGCTTCGGCACCTTATAAATCTGATGTGGAGTTATGTGTCTATAGCACCAATGCCCCGACAAACTGTTCAGGTGGTTCAAATGGCATTGCAGCAGACATCACTACTGCAAAAGGCTATGTTAAATCCATTACCACGAAATCGGGTGTGATTACGGTGACAGGAAATGGGGCATTGGATGGGATCAGTTATTCTTTAACGGCGACAGGCTCAACCTCATCAGGTGTCACCTGGACAACTGCTTGCCCAAGCAATGCGGATTTATTCCCTGCGGGTTTCTGCTCTCCTACCAAATAGCGAAACATGGCTTATCAAGCAATCGCAAAAAATGGCGAGATTTATCAGATCTCGCCACAATATTGGCAACAAAACCAACAGCAACAAGCTTTGCTGTTGCGTTACTTTGCGCTCCCCCTTAAAGAAGACGAACACCATTTATGGCTTGCAGTGGATTCACTCAATAATCTTGCCGCCTGTGAAACCTTTGCTTTTTTAAGTGGAAAATTAGTCGAACCGATTTTATTTGAAACGGCCCAACTTAAACAACTTTTACAATCCCTTGCACCTAAAGCCAATCAAATAGAAGAGCAAACCACGTTTTATCATCATTCAGAAGACGAAAACACGGCTAATTTATCTAATGAAGATGAACCCGTTATTCAATTATTAAATGGTATTTTTGAAACAGCCCTACAAAAAAATGCCTCCGATATTCATTTAGAAACTCAGCCAAATGGGCTCTTAATTCGTTTACGTATTGATGGTGTGCTCCAACCACAACCGGTAATCAGTAAATCGCTCGCCAATCGTGTAATTTCTCGTTTAAAACTCTTAGCCAAACTGGATATCAGTGAAACTCGGCTACCACAAGATGGCCGCTTTCAATTCAAAACGACATTCTCCGATATTTTAGATTTCCGCCTTTCTACCTTGCCCACGCATTGGGGAGAAAAAGCGGTATTACGATTACAACAAAATAAACCTGTTCAGTTAAGTTTTGCTGAACTTGGCATGACACAAAACCAACAAATCCAATTTCAACATGCCCTCAGCCAACCGCAAGGTTTAATTCTTGTGACTGGACCAACGGGAAGCGGAAAAAGCATCTCGCTTTATACCGCACTTCAATGGCTCAATACGCCAGATAAACATATTATGACGGCAGAAGATCCCGTTGAAATTGAATTAGAAGGTATCATTCAAACTCAAGTAAATCCGCAAATCGGTTTAGATTTTAGTCGATTACTTCGTACATTTTTACGACAAGACCCCGACATTATTATGCTTGGTGAAATTCGAGATGAAGAAAGTGCATTAATGGCATTAAGAGCCGCTCAAACCGGCCATTTAGTGCTTTCTACCTTACATACCAACGATGCCATCTCAGCTATTTCACGCTTACAACAACTAGGTATTCAATCTCACGAAATTGAAAATAGTCTCTTGTTAGTTATCGCACAAAGATTGGTGCGTAAACGTTGCTTAAAGTGCGGCCAACATTTTAGTGATTCTTGCGATTGCCATCAAGGATATCGAGGTCGTATTGGTGTGTATCAATTTTTACAATGCGAAAATAACCGTTACCAAACTGATTTTGAGTCACTTTATCAAAGTGCGTTAGAAAAAGTAAAAGATCGCATCACCGATCTCATCGAAATTCAACGCGTGTTAGGTAAAAAATAGGTATCACTATGGTAAAGCAAAAACTCTTTTATTTTCAAGCCTATGATCAGCGACAACAATGGCAAAAAGGCAGTCTTGTTGCTCAATCTAAACAAGCCGCACAATTTCTGTTAATTGCAAAAGGTTTTAACCACATTCGCTTACAACAAGATTGGCAACTTAATCAGAAACCTAAAAATGCTGAAATCAGTGCTTTATTAAATCAGCTAGCTACTCTGCTCAGCTCTGCCATTCCATTAAAAAATGCATTGCACATTTTGCAAGATAACTGCACGCAATTGGGATTGCATCAGTGGCTTGGCGCCTTAATTGAATTAATTGAAAGTGGCATTTCGTTTTCACAAAGCTTGGAAATACAAGGAAAGTATTTAAATTTTCAAGAAATTCAACTTATTCAAGTGGGAGAGATGACAGGAAAACTGGCGGAGGTATGCACTAAAATCGCAGAACGTCGAACGCAATCATTAGCGCTTCAACGCAAATTACAAAAAATTATGCTTTATCCTGCCATGGTATTAGGTATTTCGCTTTCACTTACGTTAATTTTATTACTCTTCGTTGTACCTCAATTTGCTGAAATGTATGGTGAAAACTCCGCTGAACTGCCTACATTAACTGCTGTGTTATTAGCCATGTCTCAATTCCTACAACATCATTTTATCACCTTGATGATTGTCTGCATTTTCGCTCTTTTTATGCTAAAGATGGCACTAAAACATTCTCTTTGGCTGAATCAAAAAAAGAATGCGTTGATTAGTCGCATGCCAATTTGGGGCAATATCATTTGCCTTTCTCGTTTAATCAGTTTTAGCCATAATCTGCAATTAATGCTTCAATCCGGTGTAGCCTTAACGCCTGCGTTAAATAGTTTTCTTCCCAAACAGCAAACCTGGCAAACACAACGTACTTTAAAAGGCGATATCCTGCTACAACAAGAAGTGCGGTCAATTTTACAGTGGGTTTCTCAAGGTTATCCATTTTCAGAAAGCGTCAGTAGCCATCTTTTCCCAATGGAAGCGCAGCAAATGCTACAAATTGGCGAAAAAAGTGGAAAACTTGCGTTGATGTTGCGCCATATTGCTGACAACTATCAAGAAAAGCTTAATCATCAAATTGATTTACTTTCCCAACTTTTAGAGCCATTAATGATGCTCATTATTGGTAGTTTAATTGGTATCATAATGATGGGGATGTATCTGCCAATTTTTAATATGGGTTCGGTAATCCAATGATGACATTCGCCTTTTTCTTATTGGGTGGTTTAGCGGGCATCTTTGCTTGGCTTTATATCGTTCGTTTTATTCCTAATCTCCAACAAGAAATTTATCAGAACTATATCGAACTGTATCCTGAAAACAGGCCCATTTTCCATAGCGAAAAAGCAGCGATTCAATCTCAAAAGTGCGGTCATATTTTCCTTTATTTTTTAGGGCTTGGACTCTGTTTTGCTGCACTCTATTATTTTCTTCAGGATGAATTATTTACTTTATGGCTCGCGATTACGCTTAGTCTCATCTTTGTTATCAGTTGGCTAGACTGGCACTATCAACTGATTTCACCTACACCTTGCCTGTTTTTATTTTTCCTGGGTTTATTCGGCGCACATCAAAAACTTTCAATTCTGACGCTTTCTCAAAGTTTAGAAAGTGCGGTTAGTTTTTTCGGTGTTTTTTATATCATCTATCATTTGTCTAAATGGTTTTATAAGAAGGAAGCGTTAGGCCGTGGCGATTATTGGCTCGCTTTAGGAATAGGCGCTTATCTCACCATCGCACACTTACCACTTTTCTTATTCATTGCCTGTCTATTAGGCATCATAGGTTATTGGATTTCTCGTCAGCCCGTTTTACCTTTCGCGCCCTTTCTTTGCTTATCGTTAATCATCACCAGTGCAATCAACCTATAAATGTAATATATTGGCAACATTGAAAAATATTATGTTTAAGAAGTGGATGTAAAACATCCTCCTCTTAAATCAAGTAGCAAGGAATATCATGACTTATATTGTAGGACTCACTGGCGGCATCGGTAGTGGAAAAAGCACGATTGCAAATCTCTTTGTTGAACTTGGTGTACCCATTGTTGATGCGGATATAGTGGCTAGAGAAGTGGTTGAAAAAGGCTCACCGCTGCTTGCTCAAATTGCTGAGCACTTTGGAGAATCGATTCTGACTGAAGAGGGCGAATTAAATCGAGCTGAGCTACGAAAAAAAGTATTTGCAGACGAAAATGAAAAAAACTGGCTCAATCATTTATTACATCCTACTATTCGCGAAAGAATGTTAGCGCAGTTAAATGCTCAGACCGCGCCTTATACCTTGTTTGTCGTTCCACTGCTTATTGAAAACAAGCTCACCACACTTTGCGATCGCGTGCTTGTTATCGATGTTAAACCTGAGACTCAGATAGCTCGTGTATCATCGAGAGATCATAATAATATTCAGCAAATTCAAGCTATTATGAATGCACAAGTCAGCCGAGAAGAAAGATTAAAATGGGCGGATGATATCATTTCAAATGATGCAAAATTGCCAGAAAACTTACCGCACTTAAAACAAAAAGTGCTAGAATTGCACCAATTTTATTTAAGTGAATCGAGAAAGAAAAATGTCTGATGAAATTTTTGAAGTCCCTTGCCCGACATGCCAAAAGCCCGTGCCTTGGACACAGGAAAGTCAATTTCGCCCTTTTTGCAGCAAACGTTGCCAACTCATTGATTTAGGCGAATGGGCTGCAGAAGAAAAAGCCATTCCAAGTGATACTGCTGATTTTGCCATGGATCCCAATCTCAGTGATGAATGGAGTATCAAATGAGTCTTCAGCATCAAGATAATGGTAAACAGGGAGAGTTTTTCTTACTCGATGAGCAAGGCAAGAAAATCGCGAAACTCACCTATTTTTATGAAACACCAGATACCATAAATGCTAATCACACGTTTGTTGATGATTCTCTTCGTGGGCAAGGTGTGGCAGACAAACTCTATCAAGCCTTAATTCATTTTATCCAGGCTAAAAAGCTGACATTGCACCCAACTTGTAGCTATATTGCAAGAAAATGGGAACGAACCCAATCTGCACAATCCAAAGCTTAAACCTATTAATAAGCGTGTCATTTTTAAGGATATTTTTCCGACTTCGTGCTATCCTTAGCCCCATTTACTTCTGAGAACCTGTTATTTATTATGCAAGAAAATTATTTAAGTCAGCAGCGATTTGCTGATCTTCCATTACATCCTATCGTACAAAAAGCCCTACAAGACAAGGGATTTGAATATTGTACCCCGATTCAAGCTTTATCATTACCTATCACATTACAAGGAAAAGATGTTGCAGGCCAAGCGCAAACCGGCACAGGTAAAACGATGGCATTTTTAACGGCAACATTTCATCACTTATTAACACATCAACCTAATTTTGCCACCAATCAACCCCGTGCATTAATTCTTGCACCAACCCGTGAACTGGCCGTGCAAATTAATCATGATGCTGAGTTATTAGCGAAAACAAGTGGATTACGAACCGCACTTGCTTATGGTGGTGATGGCTATGATAAACAACTTAAAGCGATTGAAGCTGGTGTGGATATTTTAATTGGTACCACTGGTCGTGTAATTGACTACGTGAAACAAGGGATTATCCGTTTAGATGATATCCAAGTCGTAGTATTGGACGAAGCGGATCGTATGTTTGATTTAGGTTTCATTCGTGATATTCGTTATTTATTACGTAAATGTCCTTCTCCGCAAGAACGCCTCACCATGCTCTTTTCTGCAACGCTCTCTTACAAAGTACGAGAACTTGCCTTTGAAGATATGAATTCCCCAGAATACATTGAAATTGAACCAGAACAAAAAACGGGGCATCGAATTAAAGAGGAACTATTCTATCCCTCAAATGAAGACAAAATCCCCCTCTTACTCACGTTAATGGAAGAGGAATGGCCAGAGCGTTGCATTGTTTTTGCGAATACTAAACATAAATGTGAAGAAATTTGGGGCTATTTAGCCGCAGATGGTCATCGAGTAGGATTACTCACGGGTGATGTAGCACAGAAAAAACGTCTTTCATTGCTCAAACAATTTACTGATGGGGAACTCGATATTCTCGTCGCAACCGATGTTGCCGCACGTGGGTTACATATTTCAGATGTGACACACGTCTTTAACTTTGATTTACCTGATGATCGAGAAGATTACGTTCACCGTATTGGCCGTACTGGTCGAGCGGGTGAAAGTGGTGTATCTATCAGCTTTGCTTGTGAAGAATATGCGATGAATTTACCGGCAATTGAAGAATACATTGGGCATTCTATTCCGGTCAGCCAATATGACCCGAATTCATTGATTACTGATATTCCAAAACCTTATCGTTTAAAACGCAACCCTACGCCTTAAACGAGAAATACTACGACAAGAAAAACAAACTACCGTCGTAAAAACTAAAAAGAAAAGCTGATGAATATCTTCATCAGCTTTTTTATGATTAATGCAATCCGACTCGTCGACGTGCTGTGCGCATCAATAAGAATACCCACGGCCATAACATGCCTGATGCAATGGCACCAAAGATTTCCTGCCAGTTAAAGAATGCTCCGTGTAACGAGAATTCAACCAAGAAAATTGCCACTCGAATGGCAAAAACAAAAAGAAGCACTAATAAACTTTGGAACCAAAGGGAAAGGTTGCGCAACATTAAGTAATATTTGGAAACAAAATAGAAGGCAACAGAAAGCACCAATGCATGCACGCCTAGAATAGAGCCAAGCACAATATCCCATAAAACCCCGAGTAAAAATGCCCAACCAATACTTACTCTATCCGGTAATGCAAGGCTCCAGTAGAGTAAAACTAAAACTAACCAAGAAGGTTTAAAAGCTTGGAAACCTGCTGGCCATGGCGCTAACTCCATCACTAATGCCACAACAAAGAAGAATAAAATGGTTGCCCATTGAAAAATAAAACGCCCTTGCATTAATCTTCATCCCTATGTTCTTGCTGCTCTGGAGAAACCGGTTCCTCTTGTTGAGGCATTGTGGTCGGTATTTCAGGATCCACGATTTCTTTTCCTGTATGCGGTTGAGAGCTATCCCCTTGATCATCCGTTATTTTAGTTTTGCTCACAGAATTTTTCGCTTCATGAGCCTGACTTTCCAAACGTTGCTGAACAAGACGACGTACTTCTTCCGGTGACATGGATTTCACTTTCGACATATCAAGATTGCTCGGCCAGAGTAAAAGTAAATAACGTAAACGATCTAATTCAGCTAAAGGTTTCGCTTTCACTGTTGCAAAATAATTAGAACCATCGCGAGACACACTTTGCACGACTGCCACTGGATAGCCTTCTACAAAGCGACCGCCTAAACCAGAAGTCACCAATAAATCGCCTTTTTCAATATCCACGGAACGAGGCACATTATCTAAAGTAAGTTCATCAGAATGCCCCGTACCACTCGCAATCACGCGTACATCATTACGTAAAACTTGCACTGGGATAGAATGGGTTACATCCGTTAAAAGCAATACGCGACTCGTATTTTCACCTACAGATATAATCTGCCCAATCATTCCTTTTTCATCAATCACGGGCTGACCAACATAAGCGCCATCACGTTCCCCTTGATTAATCACCACTTGCTGACGATAAACATCAGTTTCAGCAGTAAGTACTTCGGCAATTTTTTTGTATTCATCGGTCCGTAAAGGCGAATTAAGCAGTAAACGAAGACGTTGGTTTTCTACTTTGAGTTGATCCAATAATAAAAGATCAGCATTTTTCTCACGCAATTGCTCACGCAATACTTTATTTTCAATAAGTAGTTTATTGGTATCAACCAAGTTACTTGATACACCATCTAGAACTGTTCTTGGCCCATTCGCAAGGTAATACAATCCGCCAACGGCAGTTTCCATCACACTACGCGCCTTCGTCATTGATGAAGTTTGTCCATCAACTAAAATGAGTGTCATCGAAGCAATCACCGCTAATGCGAGTCGGATACCTAATGGTGGTGCTTTACCAAAAATGGGTTTCATTCACTGTCCTAGGGTTGAAAGGAAAAGTGCGGTCAAAAAATCAGACGAATTAAAAACGCCGATTTTTCTGACCGCACTTTTAGAGATTAAATTTCGTCGCTAAAAATATCGCCGCCGTGCATATCGATCATTTCGATTGCTTCACCGCCGCCACGAGCCACACAAGTTAATGGTTCTTCTGCGATGATTGCCGGTACACCACATTCTTTTGATAACAACACATCAATGTTGCGTAATAAGGCACCACCACCCGTTAACACCATACCGCGTTCAAAAATATCTGCGGCGTGTTCTGGTTGGCATTCTTCAAGTGCTGTGCGTACTGCTGCAACAATACCATTTAATGGTTGTTGAAGAGCTTCTTGTACATCACGAGAGGTTAATTTGAATGAGCGAGGCGCACCTTCAGCAAGGTTATGACCGTGCACTTCCATTTCTAAAATTTCATCGCCTTCTTGAATGTAAGCTGAACCAATTTCGTGCTTGATACGCTCTGCAGTTGGTTCACCAATCACAGAACCAAAAGTACGACGAACATAAGAAATGATTGCTTCATCAAAACGGTCACCACCAATACGTACCGAAGATGAATACACGATACCGTTTAAAGAAATCACTGCGACTTCAGTGGTACCACCACCGATATCAATGACCATTGAACCGATCGCTGTAGAAACCGGCAAGTTTGCACCGATTGCTGCAGCCATTGGCTCTTCAATTAAATAGACCTCACGCGCACCTGCACCTAATGCTGATTCTTTGATTGCACGACGTTCAACTTGAGTTGCACCAGCCGGCACACAAACGAGTACACGCGGGCTAGGACGCATGAAGTTACCGCTATGTACTTGTTTAATAAAATATTGCAACATTTTCTCAGTTACAGAGAAATCTGCGATTACACCATCTTTCATCGGACGAATAGCTACAATGCTTTTTGGTGTACGACCAAGCATTTGTTTTGCTTCTTTACCTACTGCCGCAATGCTTTTGTATGCGCCCATACGATCTTGACGAATTGCCACTACTGATGGCTCATCAAGTACGATACCTTGGCCTTTCACGTAAATTAATGTATTTGCTGTACCTAGATCGATAGAAAGATCGTTTGAAAATAAACCACGAATTTTTTTGAATAACATAAGAATTCCGTCATTAGTTTGGTGAAAAATTACTCATTTCTGAGCATAGAAAAAAATTGTGCTAAATGTACCAAAAAATCGAGCTTGATAACAGGATTTTTTGCCTTGATCCTCTACACTTACCTCGCGATTTTTTCTAACAAGGTAAGTGCGGGCAATTTTAGTGTCATTTTATACCTGATTTCGGTCAGTGAATTGCCACTCACCATTACCTAAAATCATCAATTGTTGCTGATGGAAAGCTTGTAAGGTTGAACGATGCCCCACACTAATAACCGTTGTATGAGGTAAGCATTCTTTTAACAGACGATACATCGTATCTTCTAAGCCTTCATCCATACTCGCCGTGGCTTCGTCCAGAAAGGCGACTTTCGGTTTGTGTAACAGCAAACGAGCAAAAGCCAAACGCTGTTGCTCACCTAGCGAAAGAATACGAGTCCAATCTTGTTCTTGATCTAAACGATCTTGTAAATGCCCTAAAGACACTTGTTTTAATACCTCAATCATCTCATCACGATTAAAGGCCTTTTCTTCATTCGGATAAGCCAGTGCCGTTAACAAACTACCTTGCGGTAAATAAGGTTTTTGCGATAAGAAAAGCTGATGGGTAGGACAATACACATCCCCTTCAGAATAAGCCCAAAGCCCTGCCACTGTTCTCAACAACGTAGTTTTACCCACGCCTGAATTACCTTGAATTAATAGAGTTGAACCTTGTGGCAACGTCAAATTTAAATTCTCAATTAAGGTTTTTCCAAATGGATTACTGATGGTTAAATTCTTAAAGATCACGTCAGTTTCATGTTCGTGTAAATGGGAGGTAGATTGACGATTTGCCATATCAATCGCATAACTAAAGCCTGTTAAACGATCTAATGTGGCTTTATATCCGGCAAAACCATCGTAAGAATTACGGAAGAACGAAAGATTTGAATGCAACTTACCAAATACTTGTAGCGTTTGCATAAGATCGCCGAGTTTAATTTGCTTCTCGAAATAACGCCCCACTTGAATTAACAAAGGGAACACAACGGAAACTTGGCTGACCACTAGGTTAAAACCAGAGAATTTTAAGGTTCGATAAACAATATCCCACATGTTATTGATCACCGCACCGAATTGTTTATAAAGTTGGCTACTTTCGACTTTCTCACCCGCATAAAATGCCACACTTTCCGCATATTCTTTGATACGAATTAAAGAATAACGATAGTTAGCGTTTAAGCGTTCGTTGACGAAATTCAACATAATTAACGGACGTCCTAAACGGAATGCAATTGCTGTAGTGATAATCACATAAGCAAATACCAAGAACACCATCATGCGTGGAATTTCAGTACCAAATACCATCATTGGTCCCGCTAATCCCCACAATAAGATCGTATAAGAAATCATGGAGGTGACGGCATCAATCACCCCAGTACTTAAAGAGAGCGTAGTTCGCACATAGGATTGCACATCTTGTTGAATACGTTGATCGGGGTTATCTAAGTTAGCGGAAACATACTGCGTTTTATAGTACGCGCGATTATTCATCCATTTATCCACTAGCTGACCATTCAACCATTCGATCCAATCAATAGAAAAACGTTGCTCTAAATAATAGCTCAGCAACGCAGCAATCACTGAGCTTGTCGCAATCACACAAAACAGTACCATTTGATCCCAAAACACAGGTTCATTAAATTCCTGCAAGGATGTGTACATATTGTTATACCACTCAGAATGTACCAGGCTAATACGCACACTGACTAATGTCATCGCCACAATTAATAAGAAAAATAGCAAAGGTTTAATACTTCGGCGCGGTGAAAGATACCCACCCGCGAATTGCCAAAATTGTTTCCCCCAATGGGTAAAACGGACTAATAAGAAAATACCAAAGCTAAACACCACAGCCGTCATCGCTAATGTTTTTGCTATCCATAAAAGCGAATTAATAGCTTCTTGAGCGTAATCCATAATCAACCTATAAAATCAAAAAAGTGCGGTCATTTTAGGCGGTGTTTATTTTTAAGCAAGAAAAAATGTGATGGAGATAACATTTTTTGACTTTGTCACAAGCGGGTAAGAAATCAAGTTGATATAATCCAAAATAGTTAAATTTTTAATAAATTAGAGGTCGGTATGAGTGAAACTGCGATTACCATTAGTTTGCTTGCCCTCGTTGCCGTGATTGGCCTATGGATCGGGCATTTTAAAATTAAAGGTGTAGGTCTGGGTATTGGGGGCGTGCTATTTGGTGGGATTTTAGTTGCCCATTTTACCACCCAATATGGCATTAAATTAGATAGCCATACATTACATTTCGTGCAAGAGTTCGGCTTAATTCTGTTTGTTTATACGATTGGTATTCAAGTGGGGCCGGGCTTTTTTGCTTCCTTACGACAATCAGGCTTAACCTTAAATGGGTTGGGCATTTTAATCGTTGCACTTGGTGCAGTGGTGACAATTCTCATTTATAAGCTGGCGGATATTCCTCTTGATGTCGCGCTTGGTATTTACTCCGGTGCAGTCACCAATACCCCATCTCTCGGTGCGGGTCAGCAAATTCTTTCTGAATTAGGCATGTCGCAGACGACGTCTAACATGGGGATGGCCTATGCAATGGCTTATCCTTTTGGAATTTGTGGCATTTTACTTTCTATGTGGCTTATTCGTCTTTTCTTTAAAATTAAAGTGGATAAAGAAGCAGCAAATTTTGAAAAAGAAAGTGGTCATGACAAAGAAGCACTCAAAAGCATGTCTCTGAAAGTCACCAATACTAATCTCAATGGTATCCATTTGATTGAAATTCCAGGTTTTGATGATGAAGATGTCGTCTGCTCTCGCTTGAAACGGGGTGAGCTTGTTATTGTGCCGAAAGCGGATACTGATGTTCAACTTGGGGATATTTTACATTTGGTCGGCAATCCTGAAGGCTTGAAAAAAATGCATCTTATCATTGGGGAAGAAGTTGATATCCCGGTAGCCAGCTTGAGTGGCGAAATTCGTTCTGAGCGCGTGGTCGTCACCAATGAAAAAGTACTCGGAAAACAAATTCGTCATCTTGGTATTCATCAAAAATATGGTGTAGTCATTTCGCGTTTAAACCGTGCAGGTGTGGAATTGGTGCCAACTGGCCATACTACCCTTCAATTTGGTGACGTATTACACATGGTTGGAAAAACTGACATTCTCAACCAAGCCATTTCAGTGATCGGGAATGCGAAACAAAAACTGCTACAAGTACAAATGTTACCAGTGTTTATTGGGATTGGCTTAGGGGTATTACTCGGCTCCATTCCTTTCTACATTCCTGGTTTCCCAGTAGCATTAAAATTAGGGCTAGCAGGCGGACCATTAGTCGTAGCGTTGATCTTGGCTCGAATTGGCTCTATAGGAAAACTCTATTGGTTTATGCCGCCGAGTGCGAACTTGGCATTGCGCGAAATTGGTATTGTGCTCTTCCTTGCTGTAGTCGGTTTAAAATCTGGCGGTAGCTTTGTTGACACACTCACCAATGGTTCTGGTCTTGAATGGATGGGCTACGGTATTTTTATCACTCTTGTACCATTAATGATTGTAGGTCTCATTGCACGTTTATATGTAAAATTAAATTATCTTTCACTCTGTGGTCTATTAGCGGGGTCAATGACGGATCCTCCTGCGCTTGCTTTCGCCAATGAACTGAAAGAAGGAAGCGGTGCCGCAGCACTCTCCTATGCGACAGTCTATCCGCTCACCATGTTCTTACGGATCATTTCACCGCAATTGTTAGCGATTCTTTTATGGGTTTAATTCCCTTTCAAACTTGGGGCAGTATAACTGCCCCAATATTTATGCTAAGCACCGTTACAACCATAAAACAATTCAAATAAAATCAGCCCCAAGCCTACCCCTTTCCCTCATTCAATGATAGAATTCATCGCTTCATTTAGATAGGAAAAGAAATGTCATTAATTGAATTTGTAATTGATAAACTCGATGATTTAAAAGGCACCGAAATTGTGCATTTTGATGTAAAAGGTAAATCATCGATTACTGAAAATATGATTATTTGTACCGGCACATCTAGCCGCCAAGTCGCAGCTATGGCCGATAACCTTATTTCAGAATGTAAAAAAGCCGGTTATGAAACCTTTGGTGAAGAAGGTCGTAATACAGCTGATTGGATCGTGGTGGATCTCGGTCAAACCATCGTACATATTATGCAACGTGATGCACGTGAAATGTATCAGTTAGAAAAACTTTGGGCATAAAGTGCGGTCAATTTTGACTGTGTTTTAAAAGGGAAAAGGATGAAAATCACATTAATCGCTGTAGGCACAAAAATGCCGGCTTGGGTGACAACTGGATTTGAAGAATACCAACGTCGTTTCCCTAAAGACATGCCTTTTGAACTCATTGAAATTCCTGCAGGTAAGCGTGGAAAAAATGCGGATATTAAACGCATCTTAGAGCAAGAAGGTAAAGCGATGCTTGCCGCTTGCGGAAAAGGTAAAGTGGTAACATTAGATATCCCAGGCAAACCTTGGACAACGCCACAACTTGCTGAGCAATTAGAGAGTTGGAAAAATGATGGTCGTGATGTGTGCCTGCTTATTGGCGGGCCAGAAGGCTTATCCCCTGAATGTAAAGCTGCAGCAGAACAAAGTTGGTCCCTGTCACCACTCACACTGCCCCATCCATTAGTGCGAGTTGTCGTGGCAGAAAGTTTATACCGCGCGTGGTCACTGACGACAAACCACCCTTATCACAGAGAATAACGTATTACATTACCGATGAATTTAAAAAAATTCTTTTCTGCACCAACCAATGAACCGATCCGCGATAAAAAAGCGGAACGGAACTTGTTTGCACGTCGAACATTGGTAGCATTCATCGGTATTTTAGCCCTAAGCGGTGTGCTATTTGCTAATATTTACCATCTCCAAGTGGTGAATTACGACATGTACCAAACTCGCTCAAATGGTAACCGTATTAAATTACTTCCGCTTCCTCCTACTCGCGGATTAATTTACGACCGTTACGGCGAGTTACTGGCAGAAAACCTCACTTTTTTCGGTTTATATATCGTGCCAGAAAAAACAGAAAATTTAGACCGCACTTTTGAAGAATTGCGCTATGTTGTGGGACTCACTGATGAAGACATTGAGCATTTCAAAAAAGAACGTCGTCGCGGTACACGTTATACGCCGATTTTACTCAAACCAAGTTTAACGGAAGAACAAATTGCCCGTTTTGCAGTAAACCAGTATAAATATCCAAGCCTTGATGTTCGTCCTTATTTCAAACGAAACTACCTGTATGGTGAAACCATGACCCATATTTTGGGTTATGTTGGACGTATTAATGACCGAGATGTTGAGCGTCTAAAAAAAGAAGAAAAATTTGCTAACTATTCCGGTTCTACGGATATGGGAAAATTGGGTATCGAGCGTTATTACGAAGAACAACTCCATGGAACAACTGGGTTTGAAGAGGTTGAAATTAATAATCGTGGTAAAGTTATTCGAAAATTACGTGAGCAACCTGCCACCGCGGGTAAAAGTATTCATCTGACCATCGATTTTACCCTTCAGCGCTTTATTATGTCGCTTCTTTCAGGTCAAAAAGGCGCTGTTGTTGTGCTTGATCCGAAAGATAACAGCGTATTGGCGATGGTTTCCACACCAAGCTATGACAATAATTTATTCGTCGATGGCATTTCTTCTAGCGATTACAAGCGTTTACTAGAAGACCCTACTCGACCACTTTACAGTCGTGCGACACAAGGGGTCTATCCACCGGCCTCTACCGTAAAACCATTCGTTGCAGTTGCGGCATTAACTGAAGGGGTGATTACACCTAACACCACAATTTTTGACCCTGGTTACTGGACATTACCAAACTCAACAAAACGTTTCCGAGATTGGAAAAAAACAGGGCATGGTTATACGGATTTAAACAAAGCCATTACTGAATCATCGGATACCTTCTTCTATCAAACCGCCTTTAATTTAGGTATTGATCGTTTTTCCATGTGGATGAAACGTTTTGGATTTGGTATGCCAACAGGGATTGAAATTCAAGAAGAAGCTATGGCTAATATGCCGAGTAAAGAATGGAAACAAAAACGTTACAAAAAACCTTGGGTACAAGGCGATACAATCTCAGTGGGGATTGGCCAAGGTTATTGGACAGCGACACCATTACAAGTGGCAAAAGCGACCTCTATTGTGGTCAATAACGGTAAAATTCATACGCCACATTTAATGAAATCCGTTGAAGGTGCCACCATTGAGCCGTATCAAGACCCGCTTTTATATGAAGATATTACCGATCCGAAACAAGCTTATTGGGATGCGGCTAAGCGCGGCATGTTCAATGTGGTGAATTCAGGTGCAGGGTCTGGACGAAAAGCCTTTATCGGCACGAATTACCATGTAGCAGGGAAATCCGGTACCGCACAGGTATTCAGCTTAAAAGAAAACCAAAAATATAATGCAGCGGGATTGAAAAAAGAATTACATGACCATGCTTGGTTTACGGCTTATGCGCCTTATGAAGATCCGAAATTAGTTGTGACGATTATTTTAGAAAACGCGGGAGGTGGTTCAAGTAATGCAGCACCAATTGCACGTCAAATTATGGATTTCTACTTGAATAAACGCTTGCCACAAATTGAACGTCAAGAAAATACTGAAAAAGAGAAAAAGACGGACCAAACTGATTTAGATGCGCCCGCACTAGAATCTCAACCAAGTGAGAATGAATAATGGAAGAAAAAGTGCCTTTATGCCTGCGATTATGGCAACGCTTACATATTGATTTTTTATTATTTATTGGATTAGCTGCTATTACAGCCTATGGCATGCTTGTGCTTTATAGTGCATCCGGCGCCAGTGAAGTGATGTTCCAAAATCGTATTATTCAGGTCATATTAGGTTTTGCTGTCATGATGATTATGGCGCAACTCCCCCCTAAATTTTATCAGCGACTCGCCCCTTACTTATACTTGGTGGGGTTTATCATGCTGATTTTGGTTGATGCTATCGGAACAACCAGTAAAGGGGCTCAACGTTGGTTAGATCTTGGGTTTATTCGCTTTCAGCCTTCTGAAATTGTCAAACTCGCGGTACCATTAATGGTAGCGGTATATTTAGGTAACCGTCCATTACCACCGAAAATGAGCGAAACCTTTATTGCTATCGCCATGATTATTGTGCCAACTTTACTTGTGGCTATTCAACCAGACTTAGGCACATCAATTCTGGTTAGTGCATCAGGCTTATTCGTGGTATTCTTAGCAGGGATGAGTTGGTGGCTTATTCTTGCTGCAGTAGTAGGATTAGCGGCATTTATTCCTATCATGTGGATGTATTTAATGCATGACTACCAACGCATGCGTGTATTAACCTTACTTGACCCAGAGAAAGATCCTCTTGGTGCAGGTTACCATATTTTGCAATCCAAAATTGCCATCGGTTCAGGCGGTATATCTGGCAAGGGATGGATGCAAGGGACACAATCCCAATTAGAATTTTTGCCTGAACCACACACTGATTTTATTTTTGCCGTGATGAGTGAAGAACATGGAATGGTCGGTTTTCTTATTCTGATGGCAATTTATTTGTTTATTATTATCCGTGGCTTAATGATTGCGGTAAATGCAGAAACCTCTTTCGGGCGTATTCTTGCTGGTGCAACCACACTGATATTCTTCGTTTATGTCTTCGTGAATATTGGTATGGTGAGCGGCATTTTGCCTGTCGTAGGAGTGCCTTTACCACTCTTTAGCTACGGCGGTACTTCATATGTGGCCATTATGGCGAGCTTTGGTTTAGTGATGTCTATTCATACTCACAAACCTCGCTTTATGAAAGGGAACTAATTTTCCTTTTGGCTTTCTTATGAAGAGCACCGATAATCTTGAAAGTAATAAGTATGACATTAAAAAACATCTTAAAAACGACCGCACTTTTCACCTTGATAAGCAGCTCAAGTTTCTCTGCTTTTGCAGATACACAAAAAATGTATGGTATTCAAGGGGATTCGCTGTCGATTACTACGACCGTTCAAGCGCCACAAAGCTATGAAGTGAATGGTAGAACATACACCACACAAGGTGATGAGGCAAAGTCCTATTCAAAAGAAGGGACAGCAAGTTATTACCACCATAAATTTAATGGTCGTAAAACAGCTAATGGTGAACGCTATAATTCGGCTCTTTTCACTGCAGCCCATAAAACGTTGCCTTTAAACTCTTATGCAGTTGTCACAAACTTGCATAATAATCGCAAAGTGATTGTGCGAATTAATGATCGCGGTCCATTCAGTGAGAAACGTATCATTGACTTATCCCATTCTGCAGCAAAAGAATTAGGCCTTATTGCTCGTGGTACAGGACAAGTAAGAATTGAAGCTTTACATGTGGATCACAAAGGTCAAATTTCAGGTGCGGGAGCAAAAACACTCGCCAAGCATGCTAAAACGCAAGAAGCCAGTGATCGTTTAGTGATCAATAAAAATAACGAAAAAAAAAATCAAAACTTAGACAGCACAAACGATGCAAAAACTGTCTTCAAGCTAAAACTACTCGCGCTGTCGTCAAAAAATCAAGCAGAAAGCATCATTACAAAGCTCGCGTTAAACGACATAAAAACCGAAATTAACCAAAATGGGCGAAACTACGAAATCCATTTTGGACCAATTGCGGATCAAGCGGATATGAATCAATTAAAAACAAAACTACAAAAAACGATCAATGGGCAACCCGTAATCGTTTATACTTATAAAAACCAATAAGCTATTAAAGGAAATGCTATGTTAAAACAATCTGCAAAATTGAAAAAAATTGTACTATTCTCGGGATTAATGGCAGCCTCAACATTTGCTACGGCTGAAGATATTCAATACGGTATCGCAGTACCGGAAGTGAATGCGCAAACTTATGTTTTAATGGATTACAATTCTGGTGCGGTACTTGCATCACTTAACCCAGACCAACGCCAATACCCTGCTTCATTAACAAAAATGATGACTAGCTACGTGGTTGGTGCAGCATTAAAACAAGGTAAAATCCATAATGAAGATATGGTGACGATTAGCGAAAGCGCTTGGGGTAGAAATTTCCCTGATTCATCAAAAATGTTCTTAAATTTAAATCAACAAGTGTCTGTGGGTGATTTAAACAAAGGGATTATCATTGTTTCTGGTAATGATGCCTGTGTTGCTGTAGCTGAACATATTTCGGGTACCGTGGCTAACTTCGTTGATACCATGAATAAATACGTTCAACAATTTGGCTTAAAAAATACTAACTTCACCACACCACATGGTTTAGACGATCCAAACCAATATTCAACTGCACGTGATATGGCGATTATTGGTGCACATATTATTCGTGATTTACCGGAAGAATATAAAATCTACGCAGAAAAAGATTTTACTTTCAACAAAATCAAACAACCTAACCGTAATGGCTTATTATGGGATAAAACCATTAATGTTGATGGTATGAAAACCGGTCACACAAGCCAAGCTGGTTATAACCTTGTCGCATCAGCCACAAGTCCAAACAATATGCGTTTGATTTCTGTTGTCATGGGTGTACCAACTTATAAAGGCCGTGAAGTCGAAAGTAAAAAACTCTTACAATGGGGGTTTGCTAACTTTGAAACCTTAAAAACCTACAAAGCCAATGAAGAAATTTCAAAACAATCGGTTTACTACGGTGATAAAGGTGAGGTAAAAGTCGGTGTATTGCAAGATGGTTTTATTACCGTGCCAAAAGGTAAACAAGCTGACTTAAAAGCACGTTATGAATTAGATAACAAATACTTACAAGCACCTTTAGCAAAAGGTCAAGTGGTGGGTAAAATTGTTTATCAATTAGATGGTAAAGATGTCGCCACCCTGAATCTTCAAGCATTAGAAGATGTACAAGAAGGCGGCTTCTTAGGTAAAGGTTGGGACTGGTTAGTATTAACAGTTAAAGGATTATTTGACTAAACACCTTGAAAATTAACCGTACTTCCCCATTTATATCACATCAATAAATTCGTAAGGTGTGTGAATTTAGCTGATTCACGCACCTTATTCTTAAATTAAGGAAACAACATGGCAACCGAAAACGATTATGAAAAACTAAAAGAAGTAATGGAATTCCCCGCAGCAATAACATTTAAAGTCGCAGGTGTTAACCGCGAGGGGTTAGCACAAGACATCATCGCGGTGATACAAAAATATTTACCGGGTGATTATATTCCAAAGGAAAAACGCAGTAGTAAAGGCACTTATAATTCAGTTTCAATTGATATTGTGGCGCAAAACTTTGAGCAAGTAGAAACTCTTTACAAAGAACTTGCAAAAGTTGAAGGCGTTAAAATGGTTCTCTAAGATGAGCAATACTGATTTAATTGTCCGTCAATTAGGATTACAAGATTATCAGGAAATCTGGCATAAAATGCAGGAATTCACGGATAATCGAAATGCAAAAACCACCGATGAAATTTGGCTAGTTGAGCATCATCCTGTTTTCACACAAGGCCAAGCTGGCAAACCAGAACACTTATTACAACACAGTGATATTCCTGTTGTTCAATCGGATCGTGGTGGTCAAATTACCTATCATGGTCCTGGTCAGCAGGTCATGTATGTGCTCATTGATATCAAGCGCCATGAACATTTAAATGTTCGCCAATTAGTGACCGCACTTGAACAATCTGTTGTGAAAACCCTTGCAGACTACGGCATTGAAGGTTATCCCAAACCTGATGCACCTGGTGTGTATATTGATGGCAAAAAAATCTGTTCATTAGGTTTACGCATTCGCAAAGGCTGCTCTTTCCATGGGCTTGCGTTTAATATCAATATGGATCTCAATCCTTTCCATTACATTAATCCTTGTGGCTATGCAGGGCTTGAAATGTGTCAGCTTGCTGACTTTATTGGTAAAGAAGAGGCAACACTTGACAAGGTTTCCCCCAAATTAATTAAACACTTTGCCGAACTTTTAGGCTATAATGTTACAAATTTATAACATTCACTTTTATAACACATTTAAAAATGCCTGAATCAGGCATTTTTCTTTAGGAAAGAACAATGTCAACGCCTTTTAAAATGGAACGCGGTGTGAAATACCGTGATGCAGCCAAAACATCAATTATCCCTGTTAAAAACATCGATCCTAATCAAGAGTTATTGAAAAAGCCTGAATGGATGAAAATCAAATTGCCATCTAGCTCATTAAAGATCGAGACTATCAAAAACGGGATGCGTCGTCATGGCCTACATTCTGTCTGCGAAGAAGCGTCTTGTCCAAATTTACACGAGTGCTTTAACCACGGTACGGCAACCTTTATGATTTTAGGGGCGATTTGTACTCGTCGTTGCCCTTTCTGTGATGTTGCACATGGTAAACCATTACCACCCGATCCGGATGAACCACGTAAATTAGCTGAAACTATCCAAGATATGAAGTTGAAATATGTGGTGATTACCTCTGTAGACCGTGATGATTTGCCTGATCGTGGTGCAGGTCATTTTGCTGAATGTGTAAAAGAAGTGCGTGCATTAAACCCTGGCATTAAAATTGAGATTTTGGTTCCTGATTTCCGTGGACGTATTACCCAAGCCTTAGAAAAATTAAAAGACAATCCACCGGATGTGTTCAACCACAACTTGGAAAATGTGCCACGTTTATATAAAGAAATTCGTCCGGGCGCTGATTATCAGTGGTCTTTAAAATTGCTCCATGATTTCAAAGAAATGTTCCCAAACATCCCAACTAAATCAGGTTTAATGGTTGGATTGGGTGAAACCAATGAGGAAATTCTTCAAGTGATGGAAGACTTACGTGCAAACGGCGTAACCATGCTTACACTGGGTCAATATCTCCAACCAAGTCGCCATCACTTACCGGTTGCGCGCTATGTGCCGCCAGCCGAATTTGATGAGTTCCGTGATAAAGCTAATGCAATGGGCTTTGAACACGCGGCCTGTGGCCCATTTGTTCGCTCTTCCTACCATGCTGATTTACAAGCAAGTGGTGGATTAGTGAAGTAATCAAAAACAGCTAAAAAAATGACCGCACTTTGAATCGCAAGTGCGGTCATTTTTTATATTATCTTTTACAGCTAGTCAGTCACTGCCGGCTTTTCTTCCTCCCCCTCGTCAGTTTCCATCATGCTTTCCTGACGAAGATCTTCAAGCGTACGACCATTAATTAAGTAGCCATTTTCCGTTTTTTCCACTCTAGAAACGTAATTATCACCTTCTTCCACAAATTCTCGGTGAAGTTTTCCATCATACTTCACAAAGCTACTTAAATATTGCCAAAAGTATGAATTTTCCTTAATGGCTAAGGCTTTTTCATTTTGATCATCAAACAACATTTTACTTAATGTTAGATTGAATGTGCCTTCAATATTATCTGGAATCATGTCTGATGAATCATCTTCAGGCACTTGGGGCACAATACCACTTACTTCCAATTTAACTGGATAAGCATTGGTCTCCGGATAAGTATTTAGATTGAAATTCAACGTTGCATTATCAACGATTAAATCAAGCTCTTTCCAAGAATTTTTGATATATTTATCAAATGTGGCTGACGTTAAATGCGTGCTGCATAATGCCCCATAAAATGGTGCTGAGCAAAATCTTGCTGATAAATGCGCTTTGCTATGATTAATTTTAAATGGTGCATCAATCGCTAATTTTTCAAATTGGAAGCCTGCACTTGGGTAACTGGCTTTATTCGCTGACAATGTGATATGTTCATTATATTGATCATTGTCTAGTGTTTCCGTCTTATCACTGGCTGATACGTCATCAAGCACTAAATCGGCCATATTAAATGATTTTAAGGCTGCCTCAATATTGGTTTTACCACTAAATTCTTTCACCCATTTATCTTTGGCATTCAAAAAGTCTTTATTGTCTTTTAACGGTGCCTCTTTCTCAGCAAAAGCATCTAATAAAAACGGTACAAATGCCAATTCATTTGCCACGTTGTAATCATCTAACTGAATATTAACTTTACCGCCTTTGGCTTCCCATTTACGCGCTTCATCGGCAGGGGTTTGCTTCACACTATCAACATTCAGTTTAAAATCCACATTAGCCTTGGTTAAATCCGTATTCGCCAACTTAAGTTCAAGACCGGCATTTTGTAAGTTAAAGTAAGGTTGATTATTTTTAGGCACATTGACGGAAAGCACGGATAACGAACCCTCAAAACGATCGTTTTGTGTAAAAATTTTTGTTAACAAATTGACGCCGTCTTTAATGTCTAGTGAGCCATCACTTAGTTTTTTAAATTCATGATGAAAATTGACCGCACTTGGCACGCCATTTTGTTTAATGAATAAATTCAAACCACCCGCAGTTGCTTGACCTTCCTCTGTCGTGCGGGTTTTATTCGCAATGCGTAAAATATCACTACTGAATTTCGTACTCAGATCACGCTTATCTGCCTCACCTGATTTCACGTCAAAATGGTAAGTCGCATTTTTCATATAAACATGGGTATTTTCACCATTTAACAATGCGACTTCAGCATTTTTCGCGGTTAAGTCAATACTTGATAGGTCGTATTGATTTTCACCGACTGGCACGAGGCGAGCTTCACCTTCAATTTGTTCCAGTTTAGTGTCTTTATCGTAATTAAAACCACTTAGAGTTGTTTTTAGCTCAACTTCTTTATTTTTTAAGAAATGAAGACCAATAGAAAGGTTTTGGGACTTATTCGCAAAATCACGGAATTCCGTCAAAATATCAGACTGTAAATAATCCCCTACCGGCGAAAATTTACTATTAATCGTGTTTTTATCAATCGTGATATTTAATGTTTTATTTAATTGACGAACTAATTGATCAGATAACTGAGACTCCGCTGTAATGAAGAAAGGCAGAGCGGTGAGCTTAGTTGAAATCACATTTGTGCTTTTCGCATCGCTGTCTTTTACACTAAAGATTAACTCGCGAATAAAAAAGTTTTTCGCGGTTTGCGTCACATTTAATGTTGCTTGGTTATCCAAAGAATAAGGGAAATTTTTTAACACCTGATCGATTTTATGATTGGTGTAAAATTGTGCGCCGATCCCAAGTGCCACTGCGATAGCCGAAATCGTCAATGCTATTGTTCTTTTCTTGCTCATAATGTCCCCAAATACGTTCTCAATTTACGGTCTCAAAATCCTTTTGAAAAATTAACCGCACTTTTCTCTTCAAAGTGCGGTCAGTTTCCAGTCTATTTTAGCCTAAGATTTTATCTAACTCTTGGCTTACAGCTTCCACTTTTTGAGTACCATCTAAACGGAAATATTGCGTATTACCTGCTTTCGCTTCAGCTTGGTAATAATCAATTAATGGGCTAGTTTGTTTGTGGTAAACCGCTAAACGATCTAACACCGTTTCTGGTTTATCATCCGCACGGATAATTAAATCTTCACCCGTTACATCATCCTTACCTTCCACTTTTGGTGGGTTGTAAACGATGTGATAAGAACGGCCAGATGCCTGGTGTACGCGACGACCACTCATACGTTCAACGATCACTTCATCCGGTACATCAAACTCTAAAACGTAATCAATTTTTACGCCAGAATCTTTTAATGCATCCGCTTGTGGAATCGTACGTGGGAAACCATCTAATAAGAAACCATTTGCACAATCTGGTTGAGAAATACGATCTTTTACTAATGCAACGGTTAATTCATCTGGCACTAATTTCCCTTCATCCATTAATGCTTTTGCTTGTTTACCTAATTCTGTCCCCGCTTTAATCGCAGCACGGAACATATCCCCTGTTGAAATTTGTGGGATACCAAACTTGTTCATAATAAATTGTGCTTGTGTGCCTTTTCCTGCACCAGGAGCACCTAAAAGAATAATTTTCATACGAATCTCCAATAAATAATAGACCTGTTTAAAATACCGTTAAAGCCTTGTTTGGTCAAATGATTTTGCTGTTAATTTTGACCGCACTTTATTTTATTTTAAGCTTTTTCATTTCCTTTTTCATTCCATGGTGCCACCCAGAATAAACAAATCATTCCTGGGATAGCGAGGAATAAACAAATCCAGAAAAAATGATAGTAACCTACTGCTTTGACCAAGTAACCCGATAACATACCAAGCCCTTTACTCGGTAAAGCAGAAAGGCTGGTAAATAAGGCTAACTGAGTGGCTGTATAAAGTGGATTCGTTTCGCGAGCCATAAAGGCGACAAAGGCAGCGGTGCCGAGACCGACACCGATATATTCCCCCGCAATCACGAAACCTAATTTCCAAAGTTCAGCAGCACCGATTTGGTCAAAATGCCCAAATGCCGCTAACCAAATAAATCCACCAATAGTGATTAATTGGATAAAACCAAATACCCATAATGCACGGTTAATGCCTAGGCGTAACATAATCACGCCACCCACGAGACCGGCAGAGATACTCGCCCAAAGTGAAGTGCTTTTTACCACCAACGCAATATGTTCTTTTTCAAAGCCCATGTCATAGACGAATTTCGTTTGTAACGTAGTGGCAAATGAATCACCAAATTTATACAAGAACAAAAAGAGTAAAAAACCGATGGCTTGCGCGACACCTTTGCGTTGGAAAAATTCTTTTAACGGTATCCAAAACACCATATAGAAAGGTTGATCGCGATCGACTTGCGCAATGTTTGGTTCTTTCGCCAAAAAGAGCGTCATAAATATGCCCGCTAGCATACAAAGTGCGGTCCGTAAAAAGACGGTTTCCCATGGATGAATCGTCGCTAAATAAAGCGAGAGCCCCCCAGGAATTAAACCTGCAACACGATAAGCATTGATATGGATGGTGTTTCCCAATCCTAATTCATTATCGGTCAAAATTTCACGGCGATAAGCATCAAGCACAATATCTTGTGTCGCAGATACAAAGGCAATAAATGTCGCAAGTTTAGCCACTGTTCCCAACTGTGCCACAGGATCAAACTGACTAATCGCATAAAGGGAAATCAGCAAAATCACTTGAGAAATCAATAACCAACTACGACGACGCCCTAAAAAATGTGGGAAATAGCGATCTAATAACGGCGCCCATAAAAACTTCAAACCATATGGCACCATCACCCCTGTCAAGGCACCGATTAATTCAACGGAAAGTTTCTTATCTGTCAGCCACACTGGCAACATTTGCAATAACACGAAAAGTGGTAAGCCCGAACTAAATCCAGTGAAAACACAGATCAGCATTTTGCGGGTAAATATTTGACTAGAAAGGGATTGTTCTGACATAAAGTGCGGTTATTTTTGAGCGTGTTTTATCTGATTAAAATATTAAGGGCGGAATGATGCTCCGCCCAACAAGAGTGAGATTAATCTCGATATCCTTTCGGATTATTTTTTTGCCAATTCCAAGTGTCTTTCATCATTTGCTCAAGACCACGTTCTGCTGTCCAATTTAACTCTTTCGCGGCGAGACTTGGATCGGAATAGCAGGTTGCAATATCACCCGGACGACGTGCAACAAGACGATATGGAATTTTGATATTGTTTGCTTGTTCAAACGCTTTCACCATATCAAGCACAGAATAACCGGTACCTGTACCTAAGTTATAAATGTGTAACCCTGCGTCATTTTCATGGCGATTTAATGCTTTTAAGTGACCAATCGCTAAATCCACCACGTGAATATAATCACGTACACCTGTGCCATCATGAGTATCATAATCGCTACCAAATACCGAAAGTTGCGGTAATTTACCGATCGCAACTTGGCTGATGTAAGGTAATAGGTTATTTGGAATACCATTTGGATCTTCACCAATCAAGCCGCTTGCGTGAGCGCCTACTGGATTGAAATAACGTAAAATCGTCATGCTAAATTGCGGTTCAGCTTTCGCTACATCGGTCAGAATTTGTTCCACCATGTATTTAGAGGTACCGTAAGGGTTGGTTGTGCCGCCCACTTTGCAATCTTCTGTAATTGGAATAATTTCCGGATCGCCATAAACCGTTGCAGATGAACTAAATACAAAGTTCCACACACCTGCTTTTTTCATTTCTTGAATGAGAACAATCGTGCCTGCAACATTATTCATATAGTATTCAGCAGGTTTTTGAACACTTTCACCCACGGCTTTTAAACCCGCAAAATGGATTACCGATTGAATGCTGTTTTCAGCAAAGATTTTTTGTAATAAAGCACGATCTAAAATATCGCCTTCATAAAATTTCACGTCTTTGCCCGTGATTTCTTTGACGCGTTCTAAAGATTTTGGGGAGGAATTGCATAAATTATCCAATACCACCACGTCTTTATTTGCATTTAATAATTCCACTACGGTGTGTGAACCGATATAGCCGGCTCCACCTGTTACTAAAATCGCCATGGGTTGCTCCTTAATCATTTTGTTCGTGAATTATAACATTGATTTCTACGATACATAAATTTATCCCCTCTTTTGACCGCACTTTGGTGTGATCGTTGTCACAGAATAAACATTTTTCTCTGGAATTTTGATTTGAGTCATTGAAGCGCTTCGCGATGAGGCGAATAATAGTCTCCTAAAATCAAAAAGATAAAGGAAGACAATATGAAACCTCAAACACTTCAAAAAACCGCACTCGCACTACTTGTTGGTTGGTATGCTGCGAATGCAGCCGCTTATTCTGAACAAGGCCAAGCCGGTAATACCAAAAGTTGGGAAAGCGCTGAATACCTCAAAGACTGGGGCTTAACCTCAATGAATGCCTCCACGGCTTATGCCCTTGGCTTTAATGGTTCAGGCGTAAAAATCGGCGTGATGGATTCTGGCGTACTATTAAACCACCCTGAATTTCAAGACGGTCGAATCCACGTTGTAAAAACAGAAGGGACTTATAGTAAAGATGGCATGCGTTATCCCGATGCATCGGTGGGAAATGGTCCAATTAATAAAAATGAACCAGTAAAAAACGGTAAACGCAATTTCGATAAAACAGATAATGGCATCTTCACTAAAGGTGAAGCCTTCAATATTGACGGGGCATGGCATAAATATACCAATGATGCACACGGTACGCATGTTGGAGGGACAATGGCGGCAAGCCGTGATGGCAATGAAATGCACGGTGTGGCTTTCGGTGCTAACCTCTATTCTGCCAATACTGGTGGTAACGACAACATGACCTATGGTCCAAACCAAGACTATGATTTCTTCTTACAAGGCTACTCTGCCCTAGCGGATGCCGGTGCCAAAGTAATTAATAACAGTTGGGGTTCAAACCGTCGTGTCAATTCATCCTTTGCCGGTGCCTTAGGCTATAAACCAAAATATGATTGGCGTAATGTGCCTGAATATGGCGTGCAATATTATGATGTGCCAAAAGCACCTGAGCCAATTTCCAGTCCTGCGGCACATATTTATTTAAGTAACTTAGGTGAGGCTGAAAAAGCTTATTATCAATTTGTCACGAGCGGTGAAAAAAACTTTGTTGATGCGGCTTATGAAGTGGCAAAAAATAAACAAGTAATTCAAGTCTTTACAGCGGGTAACCGCAGTATGATGGCTGAGTCCTTTACGCGTGCGATGTTGCCTTATTTCAGACCTGATGCAGAAAAATACTGGGTAAACGTCACGGGGCAAGTCGGTGGTGAAGGCTATCCTAATGATTCGAATGACGATGTGAGTGATGAAAAAGCAGGTGCAGATATTCAAGAATTTAACCTCGCAGGCCATTCAAAATGGTGGACGATTGCAGCGCCATCCGCCAACATCTATTCCTCCTACATTCAATTACAAGACAACAATACTTATGGTGACCCTATTTACAAATCAGCTGGTGGTACTTCAATGGCTGCCCCACATGTAAGTGGTGCATTAGGTGTCATCTTTTCTCGCTATCCATATATGACAACCGATCAAGCGCGCGATGTTATGCTCACTACTGCGAGACAAACCACACTTCGTAAAGGGCTTGAAGGTAAACCGTTAGAACGTTGGGAAACTGAACAAGGTGTACCAAGTAACGTTTGGGGTTGGGGGATTTTAGATCTTGGCAAAGCCATGTTTGGTCCAGGTCAATTCTTAGGAAACGTGAAAATCAACCTCAACCAAAATGATGTTTGGTCAAATGATATTAGCGATAAAGCGATCAAAGCACGTCAGGTCGAAGATCAAGCTGAAGCCGCGACTTGGACAACGCGCAAAGCAGAATTACAAGCGTTAATGCAAAATCGTGCAGGCGCGACAGCTGAAGAAAAAGCGGAATATCAAGTCGGTTTAGCGCGTGAAGCCGCACGTAATGAACGTGCTGCACAAGGTTATGTCGGTGCATTAACTAAAAATGGTTCTGGCACCTTAACCCTCACCGGTAATAACAGCTTCACCGGAGCAATTACCGTGAATGACGGTCAGCTTTCAGGGTTAAATCAATCCCTTGGTTCGGCACAACAAGTCATCGTAAAACAAGGTGCAACATTGGAAGTGTTACCGAAAGCGGAAGTCACTAAACCAAGTGAGAATGGATTTGTTACTGAAACCTTAACCAGTACTGCGAAAACAGTCACTGCAACAGTGGAAAAAGGTGGTCGTTTCTTACTGAATAATGGTATTGCTAACGTCAATGCAACTTTTGCAGATGGCTCTATTTTAGTGCCAAATAAATTTGACGAAGAAATTCTGCCTCAATTACAACAAGATCCACAAAAAGTGGTTTCAGTACAAGGTTCTGGCTCATTTGTAGGAGCTGAAAATGCGGTAGTTGAAACACCTCGCACTTATGATTTCCTTACGGTGAAAAATGAAAGTAATGCGAATACGTTGAAAGTGACCGTTCAGAAAAAAGCCCTTTCATCTGCAGCAACCACTGAAAATGAAGCGACTATTGCAAACACCTTAGATGCAGCAACAAACAGCCCAGCTTACCAAAACCTTATTTTGGGAACTGAAGAGAATGCTCGCCAAGCCTTTGCTCGTTTAAGCTATGATGAAGATCTCGCTGCCCAACAACACAATGTGTTAAATGGCTTATTGCTTCGTCAGCAACTTGCCCAACCAGGTGCAGTAAGAGCACAACTTAATACCGGTACACAAATTTGGACCAGTGGCACATTCACCCACTTCAGCACGGATAATTTAAGCAGTCATGCGTACAATCAACTTGTGGGTATTGATGCGACCATTGATACAAACAAACATTTAGGTGTATTTGTTGGTTCAACACAAAACAGCCACAAAATTGACCGCACTTCGAAAGATCGTGCCGTGCATTTAAGCTTAACAGCTGAACATCGCTTCAACGTGTTAACACCGAAAATCGGCTTTATTCAAAGCTGGGGTAAACACGAACAACGTGCTGAATTTGCACAAGGGGTGAAAAGCCATAGCCAAACACAAAATGTCTTTGCTGAACTTGCCTACACAGGCTTAAAAGGCGAACATTTTGCAATTGAACCTTATGCTGGCGTAAGCTATATGCACATCAAAAACAAAGGTATGACAAAAGGCGAAGTGCAGTTAAAAGACAACAATCGTGATTTAATCGTCACCTCTGTAGGTTTACGTCCATCCATTCCATTTGCAATTGGTGGTGTTCAATTAAACTTATTAGGTGATGTGGCTTATCATCGCTTCCATAAAGATAAAGCCGCTGAAGGCAGCTTGGTTATCAATAACCAAGGTGTAGCAAATCTTTATGGTAAAGAATTGAAAAATGTCGTCACGACAGGTGTTGCATTACAAGCTCAATTTACACCAGTATTGAGTGTGAAAGTCGGCTATCAAGGTGCTTACAACCACGATACGAAAGCGAATAATGTTAATGCAGAACTACGTTTCTCATTTTAACGATATTCAATAATACAAAAAGTGCGGTCAGTTTTTGAGAAGCTTTAAAACTCTTTGAAAATTGACCGCACTTTATACTTTGATGGTTTAACTTGCATACTATTTAAATTTTAAAATAGACATAACTAGTTTTTATTATCTTATATTATACAGTTACTATCTTGTTTTACTTTTACCCTTTTGTATTCTAGATAGCCAAAAGTGCATAGGTAAAATAATTATGTGTAATTTAATCGATGCTTCAAGAGACTTATATAAAAGTCTGCCATATTGAATATTATCAATTCCAACATCTAGATTTATATAAACTAATGCCAAAAAAAATAAAATAAAGGCAGCAAGAAAAGACAAGAACGTTAGAATAATATATCTCATTTCTTTTCCTTTTAATTTGTCATGTACTTAAATAGAAAATAGGATATCTAGCATTAGCCTTTTCATTACTTACTTCCTTTTTGAGACTCATTATGAGTACGATTAAATACATGCTGGTTATAGGGGCGTAGCTCATTTTAATTGAGCTTTTATTCATCTATAAAAACAAAAGGCATCAACTTGATGCCTTTTTAATTCATTAACATGAAAATTAACGTTCATTCCAACGTTTGATTGATTCACGAATCACTTCTTTCGCTTCTTCTACATCGCCCCAGTGAGTCACTTTCGTTGAACCTGGTTTTTTCAATGCTTTGTAGTTGTTGAAGTGGAATTCAATTTGTTTGATTAATTGCGCAGGTACATCTGCAAGGCTGTTGTATGCATTGCCGGTATCGCGATCATCTGCTGGCACACAAACGATTTTATCGTCCACTTCGCCATCATCAACGAATTTCATTACACCGATTACTTTTGCTTCAAGGAATACACCCGTTGCAAGTGGTTGACGAGTTAATAATAAAACGTCTAACTCATCGCCATCTTCATCTAAAGTTTGTGGAATGAAACCATAGTTAGTTGGTTTTGCGAAGATCGCTGGCTCAACACGGTCTAATTGGAACGCGGCAACTTTACGGTTCCATTCGATTTTGTGGCAGCTCCCTTCTGGAATTTCATTTACCACATTGATAATGCCGGCATCTACATCGCCTGGCGTTAAAATTTGATTAAAATCAGCCATTGTTTTTCCTTTTTTGATTACGTTAAAAACTCTCAGAGTATAGCAGTTTTTAGCCGATAAAAAAATATGGGAAAAACATCCTCAAAACTGACCGCACTTTCCTATCAAACTTCTATAAAACGACTACGCAAACGTTTACTTTTGAATGATTTACTATAAAATAGCACATCTTTTTGATTATTAACCTAGGGGACTTTATGTCAAGTTTAGAAAAAACCTTTGAACTCAGCAAACGCGGTTCAACGGTTCGTCAAGAAATCATCGCAGGTTTAACCACCTTCTTAGCCATGGTGTATTCCGTGATTGTTGTGCCTAAAATGCTTGGTGATGCAGGCTTTCCGGCAGAATCTGTCTTTATCGCAACCTGTTTAGTCGCGGGACTTGGATCGATTTTAATCGGCTTTTGGGCAAATGCGCCAATGGCGATCGGTTGTGCCATTTCATTAACTGCTTTTACCGCATTTAGCTTAGTAATTGGTCAACATGTTTCTATTCCTGTGGCATTAGGCGCCGTATTCCTCATGGGTTTAGTGTTTACCTTAATCTCTGCAACAGGTATTCGCTCATGGATCTTACGTAATCTACCGTCAAGCATTGCACACGGTGCAGGGATTGGGATCGGCTTATTCTTACTTTTAATCGCCGCAAATGGCGTAGGCTTAGTGGTCGGCAATCAAGCGGGTTTACCGGTTAAATTAGGCGATTTCACCTCATTCCCAGTAATGATGTCTTTAATCGGTCTTGCATTCATTATCGGTTTAGAAAAAATGAAAGTAAAAGGCGGGATTTTATGGGTGATCATCGCGATTACTATCGTAGGTTTAATCTTCGATCCAAACGTAACATTCAATGGCCAAATCTTCAAAATGCCAACCTTTGGTGAAAACTCACTTTTCTTACAATTAGATCTCCAAGGTGCATTACAACCTGCCATTTTACCGATTGTCTTTGCGTTAGTGATGACGGCGGTATTTGACGCAACAGGTACTATTCGCGCCGTTGCAGGACAAGCTGACTTATTAGATAAAGACGGACAAATCATCAATGGCGGTAAAGCCTTAACCTCTGACTCTGTAAGTAGCTTATTCTCGGGCTTATTCGGTACTGCGCCAGCCGCCGTTTATATCGAATCTGCAGCAGGTACAGCTGCGGGCGGTAAAACCGGTATCACCGCTATCGTCGTCGGCGTATTATTCTTATTAATGTTATTCTTCCAACCACTTGCCTTCTTAGTGCCAGGTTATGCAACTGCACCAGCATTAATGTATGTGGGCTTATTAATGTTAAGCAATGTAAGCAAATTAGACTTCGATGATTTCGTAGGCGCAATGAGCGGATTAGTTTGTGCGGTATTCATCGTATTAACGGCAAACATCGTAACCGGTATCATGCTTGGCTTTGCGGCATTAGTGATTGGTCGTATCGTGAGTGGCGATGTGAAAAAACTCAACATCGGCACAATTATCATCGCTGTTGTACTTGTCGCATTCTACGCAGGCGGCTGGGCGATTTAATTAAATACAATCTTGATAAGGCGAACAATGGTTCGCCTTTTTTATTTCTCGCCTTAAAAAACAATCAAAAAACTAACCGCACTTTTACTTTACAAATCCCTAAATCCGCCTAAAATACAGGCCTTTAATACGGCTTGCCAAAAGCAAGCTACTGACCTGAAATCAGACAAGAGAACATTATGACAACCCCATTTAAACCTGAATTACTCTCCCCTGCGGGCTCCCTTAAAAATATGCGCTACGCCTTTGCTTATGGCGCAGATGCCGTTTATGCAGGCCAACCACGTTACAGCTTACGTGTACGCAACAATGAATTTAATCACGCCAATTTAAAAATCGGGATCGATGAAGCCCATGCGCTTGGCAAAAAATTCTATGTGGTCGTAAACATTGCACCGCATAACTCTAAACTCAAAACCTTTATTAAAGATTTACAACCTGTGATCGATATGGGCCCAGATGCCTTAATTATGTCAGATCCAGGCTTAATCATGTTGGTGCGTGAAAACTTCCCGGATATTGATATTCACCTTTCTGTTCAAGCGAATGCGGTAAACTGGGCAACGGTAAAATTCTGGAAACAAATGGGATTAACTCGTGTGATTTTATCGCGCGAATTGTCCATCGAAGAAATCGCTGAAATTCGCCAACACGTGCCTGATATCGAACTAGAAATTTTCGTACACGGTGCGTTATGTATGGCGTATTCTGGCCGCTGCTTGCTTTCTGGCTATATCAACAAACGCGACCCAAACCAAGGTACTTGCACTAATGCTTGCCGTTGGGAATACAAAATGGAAGAAGGCACCACAGATGAAGTAGGCAACATCGTGCCGAAAATCGATCCCGCTCAACAAATCGAAGTGAAAAATGTCGCGCCAACTTTAGGCGAAGGTGCGGTAACGGATAAAGTCTTCCTTTACACCGAATCACAAAAGCCTGATGAGCAAATGACCGCTTTTGAAGATGAGCACGGCACCTACTTTATGAACTCAAAAGATCTGCGTGCAGTACAACACGTGGAAAAATTGACCACACTTGGTGTGCATTCTCTAAAAATCGAAGGTCGTACTAAATCATTCTATTACTGCGCTAGAACCGCACAAGTTTACCGCAAAGCCATTGATGATGCGGCTGCGGGCAAACCATTTGATGAAAGTTTAATGGATACGTTGGAATCCCTTGCGCATCGTGGTTATACCGAAGGTTTCTTACGTCGCCATACGCACGATGAATACCAAAATTACGAATACGGCTACTCTATCTCTGAACGCCAACAATTTGTCGGTGAATTTACCGGTAAACGTAATGAACAAGGTATGGCTGAAGTGGCAGTGAAAAACAAATTCTTACTTGGTGATGAAGTGGAAATGATGACACCACAAGGCAATATCGTCTTTAAGATTGAAAAAATGCTTAATCGCAAAAACGAAAATGTGGAAGCTGCACTTGGCGATGGTCACTTTGTCTTTTTAGATGTGCCACAAGACGTCCAACTTGATTATGCGTTGCTAATGCGTAACTTGGTCAACACCAACACGCGCAATCCACACAATTAATTTGTTAAAAAATTGTTGCATTTGTTAATAGATGCACTATAATACATCCCATACCTGATTTGTTAATTCAACAACTCATAGTATGACTCCAAATATTTTGCCCTTTCACCTTTTTGAAAGGGCTTTTTTTATATCCTAAAAAGCACTCCAAATCATATAAAATACTCCATTTTAAAATCAATTAACTTCATATTATTTATGAAAAAATATATAAAAAATCATTCTTGACATTAAAATGAGATCAGGAGTAAATTAAGCGAGTAATTAAAGTAATCATAAATATAAGGGATTATATTATGTTTGCAAAACTTTCCCGCTACGCCCATTCAGCCCAAGACGAACTCGGTAATCTCTTACCTTACAAACATTGGCAAACCTTGCAAAGCCATTTGGTAAATGTTGGGGAAATAGCAGCAGAGTTTGCGCGTGTATTCGGGGCGCAGGAAATTGCCTACCAGACGGGACAACTTCACGATTTAGGGAAATATTCAGAAGCCTTTAACCGCCGATTGCATGGTGGCCCATCAGTCGATCATGCCACCGCCGGAGCCAAAATTGCTATTGAGCGTTGGGGAAATGCTATCGGCCAGCTGATAGCCTTTTGCATTGCGGGGCACCATGCAGGGTTGGCAAATGGAAACGGTGAAGGTGATAACCGCAGCACGTTAAAACAGCGTTTGGCGTTGCAATTTGGTGCAGATATTCCCGCTCTTGATAACCTGTGGCAACAAGAAATCAAGCTCCCGGAAACCCTATCCGCACCGCCACTCAAAGCCGACGCGCATCATCCTTTTTTCTCCTACGCCTTCTTCACCCGAATGCTCTATTCCTGCTTGGTAGATGCCGATTATCTTGACACCGAAGCCTTTTATTCAAACCTAGAAAACAAAGCCATCGAGCGCGGCGGTTATCCCGATTTAAACGCCTTACAACACAATTTCAATCAATTCATCAACGCTTTCAGACGACGTATCGCCCAAGCTTCAGAGCAAACCGAAGCCGAAAAACGTAATGCCGCCTTAAACCGCCTGCGCAGCGAAATTCTCGATTACGCCGTAGAACAAGCGGCACAACCGCAAGGGCTGTTTACGCTCACCGTGCCGACCGGCGGCGGCAAAACCTTCACTTCCATGGCGTTCGCACTGGAACATGCCAAACGGCACGGTATGCGGCGCGTGATTTATGTCATTCCGTTCACCAGCATCATTGAACAAAATGCCGCTGAATTTCGCAAAGCCTTTGGCGAATTAGGCGAACAAGCCGTGTTGGAACACCACAGCACCTTCGACGACGGCAAACTGCAAAATGAGGCCACCAAAGACAAATTACGCCTTGCCTCGGAAAACTGGGACGCGCCGATTGTCGTAACCACCGCCGTGCAATTCTTCGAATCCCTCTTTGCCGACCGCTCCTCGCGCTGCCGCAAGCTGCATAACATCGCAGGTTCCGTCATCATTCTCGACGAGGCGCAAATGCTGCCGCTTAATCTGTTGATGCCCATCATGCAAACCATCAAAGAATTGGCACAAAACTACCGTTGCAGCGTCGTCATGTGCACCGCCACCCAGCCTGCCGTACAAGCCGAAAACGGCTTCTATCGAGGCTTTGAAAACGTGCGCGAAATAGCCCCAAAACCGACCGCACTTTTCGAAAAACTGCGCCGCACCACCGTGCAACACATTGGCACACAAACCGACGCCGACCTGCTCGCCAAACTCGCCGAACACCCGCAAATGCTCGTCATCGTCAATAACCGTCGCCACGCCCGCAGCCTGTACGACCAAGCCAAACACCTTGACGGCACATTCCACCTGACTACCTTAATGTGCGCCAAACACCGCAGCCAAAAGCTCGATGAAATCCGAGGCTGTTTGAAAAACGGCGAACCCTGCCGCGTTATTGCCACTTCCTTAATTGAAGCCGGCGTTGATGTGGATTTTCCGCTGGTGATGCGCGCCGAAGCAGGTTTAGACAGCGTTGCCCAAGCCGCAGGGCGATGCAACCGCGAAGGCAAAAGACCGTCTGAAAACAGCTTTGTATGGATATTCGCACCCGAAGAACAATGGAAAGCCCCGCCCGAACTAGCTACCCAAGCCGCCGTCATGCGCCTGACCGCCGACAGCTTTTCAGACGACCTCTTATCCACCCAAGCCGTCGCTGCCTATTTCAAAGACCTTTACGACTTAAAAGGCAAAGAACTGGATTACAAACAAATCCTGCAAATGCACCGAAACGCCGGGAAAAGCCTCGATTTCCCATTCCAAACCATCGCCGACAAATTCCGCATGATCGAAAGCCATATGCAGCCGCTGATTATTCCGTTCGATGTCGATGCCGAAAACCTTATTAGCAGTCTGCACCACGCCGACAACATCGGCGGACTCTTACGCAAACTGCAACCCTACACCATCCAAATCCCCGAAAAAGTCCTCGCTGCTTTACATAAAGCAGGGCGTATCGAACCGATAAACGAGAAAAACTTCGGCAAACAGTTTTATACGCTGATTGGGCTGGATTTGTATGATGAAGTGGCGGGGTTGAGTTGGGAGGATACTAATTTTATAAAAGAGGAGAACTTGATATTTTGAAATTTAAATTTGATTAAATTATTTAGCATTTGGCTACTTATTGAAATTAACCTGCAACCATTTTATTAGAAGGAGAGTTCCTATGGGACGTAAAATTTTTATTTCTTACAAATATAGTGATTCATCCGTAAAACGCTTATCCCCTTATCAGGAAGCGACAGCTCGAGATTATGTTGATATTCTGCAAGCAAAATTAGAAAAAGATGGCATCCATATAAACAAAGGAGAGAAAGACAATGAAAGTCTAGCTCAATTTAAAGATGAGACTATTCAAACAAAATTATCAGATAAGATTTTTGACAGTTCAGTAACAATAGTCTTGCTTTCACCGAACATGAAGGAATTGTGGACTGCCGAAAGTGAACAGTGGATTCCTTGGGAAATTGCATACTCTATTAAAAACAAAAAAAGAGCATTATCTTCAAGCAAGCGAAATGCAATTTTATTAGTGGCTTTGCCAGACTGGAACGGTAATTATAATTATACGGATCAACCTGGTTTCTATTTTAATATCATAAACAATAATAGAAACAATTTAAAATATTCATATCCAGCAAATTATCTAACCTCTAAATGTTCTCAGTCTTATATGCTTAAGTGTAATTGGGATAAATTTATTTCAAATATTAATGGCTGGATTAATGCCGCTATTGAAATTAAAGAAAATGCTGATAAATATATTATTAACACCAAATTTTAGGAGTATATAAATGGCTTATTTTACTAAACAGGAAGTTCGCGAATATGCAAAGTTAGCAGCAATGCATAAACAAGAAACTCCTCACCATACGAGTGGTGTTATTTTAACATTGCAATTAAATGATTACTCAAGCATATTGGAAAATATAGTTAGAATTCAAAATAATCAACAAAATTTTGATGTTTTTCTATCACATTCTATTAGGGATGCAGAGTTTGTCCTCGGGGTGGCAAATATCTTAGAAAAAATGGAGCAAAAAGTTTACATAGATTGGGTAGTTGATAAACAGCTTTCCAGGGATTCTGTAACAAAAGAAACTGCTGAAACGTTGCGGAATAGAATGAAGCAATCTTCTAAATTGCTGTATTTAGCTACGGATAATGCCTCATCTTCTAAATGGATGCCTTGGGAATTAGGATACTTTGATGGATTGAAGTCTGGAAACGTAGCTATTTTACCTTTGGTTGATTCTGCATACAGTTCATTCCAAGGACAAGAGTATTTAGGGATTTATCCTGCCTTAGGTAAAGATGATTTGAGAGGATTTTTAGGTTAATCATTTTGGGCTTTAGAGGGTTTCTAAAGCCCAATATAAATATTTATTGGAGTTGCTATGGAATTCACCAAGGAACAGAAAAAATTTATCACTGATTTTGTTGTAGAGATTAAAAATGGCGATGCTGCGATTTTTGCGGGAGCTGGGCTATCAGCGTCAGTTGGTTTTGTTAATTGGAAAGAGTTGCTGAAAGATTTTGCAGATGAATTAGATCTTGATATTGAAAAAGAACATGACTTAATTGGAGTTGCTCAATATTACTCTAATCGATATGAAAGAGGTAAAATTAATAAAAGAATAATTAATGAGTTTACAACCTTAAAGCAAGGTAGCGAGAATCACAAACTTCTTTCTAAGATTGGTATTAGTACATTCTGGACAACTAACTATGATCAATTAATAGAAAGAACTTTAGAATCTGATGGAAAAACTGTTGAGAAAAAAATAAGAAATAATGATTTTTCTCATAATATTAAAAAGAAAGATGCTATTGTTTACAAAATGCATGGTGACAAAGATTTTCCAGAAGAAGTTGTATTAATCAAAGATGATTATGAAACTTATCAGGATAAAAGGGAATTATTTGCTACGGCGTTAAGAGGGGATTTGCTTTCAAAAACATTTTTGTTTATAGGCTTCAGTTTTGATGATCCAAATTTAGAATATATTTTAGGACGTATTAAGGTTTTATTAAAAAACAATACGCCAACACATTATTGTTTTTTTAAAGAAGTATCAAGAGATGACTTCCAAGATGAGGAAAGTTATACATATGCCAAAGTTAAGCAAGAATTAAAAATAGAAGACCTTATTAGATATGGCATTCATTCAATAATGATTCAGGAATATTCTGACATTACTGCTATTTTAAAAGAAATTGAAAGACGCTTGAAACGTAGCAATATTTTTATTTCAGGTGCAGCGCATAATTACGATCCATTTACTGAGGATAGAGCTAAAGAACTTATACATAATCTTAGTTATAAACTGGCAGAGAAAGAATATAAGATTATTTCCGGATATGGCTTGGGCATTGGCAGTATCGTTATTAATGGAGCGTTAGAATATAAATATCAATCAAACTATCGCAATTTAGACGATTTATTAATTTTAAGACCATTTCCGCAAATGCAATCAGGAAATAAATCTATTTCTGAAAGATGGACTGACTACAGAAATGAAATCATTTCTCAAGCTGGTATTGCTATTTTTATGTTTGGAAACAAATTGGATAAAAATGGAGACATCGTTCTTTCTAATGGCATGAAAGAAGAATTTGAGATTTGCTTACAACATAATGTGATTCCAATTCCAATTGGCTGTACTGGCTCAATATCTGAAGAGCTTTGGGATGATGTTATAAAAAATCGTACCGAACTATATTTTAATGATCAGTCATTAATAAATGAAATAAAAAAGCTGGGTCAATCTGATATTTCTAATGATGGAATTATTTCTACGGTGCTTTCTATCATTGATAAGTTACAAAAGATGTAAAAAAAGTGCGGTCAATTCTCCCAACGTTTTCAAAACGTCGTCTGAAACCGCACTTTCCAACCAAAAGGAGAACCAAATGAACCAAATCCGCCTACACGTTTGGGGCGATTATGCCTGTTTTACCCGTCCGGAGATGAAGGTGGAGCGGGTGTCTTATGATGTCATCACGCCGTCGGCGGCGCGCGGGATTTTGGCAGCGGTGCATTGGAAGCCGGCGATTCGGTGGGTGATTGACCGGATTTATGTGTTAAAGCCGATTCGGTTTGAGTCGGTGCGGCGCAATGAGTTGGGCGGCAAGATTTCGGCGGGCAAGGTCAGCGGCGCGATGAAGCGCAAGAGCGTTGCCGATTTATATATGCTGATTGAAGACGACCGCCAGCAGCGCGCAGCGACGGTGCTTAAAGATGTGGTTTATGTGATTGAAGCCCATGCGGTGCTGACGGCAAAAGCGGGGGCGGATGAGACCGTTACCAAGCATATCGAGATGTTCAAACGCCGTGCGAAAAAGGGGCAATGCTTTCAGCAGCCTTGTTTGGGCGTGCGTGAATTTCCTGCCGATTTTGCGTTGATTGACGAAGGCGAGCCGCTGCCGCTGTCGGCATTATCGGAAAGCGAGGCAAACCGCGATTTAGGCTGGATGCTGCACGATATTGATTTTGACCACGGCAACACGCCGCATTTTTTCCGCGCGCAAATGAAAGACGGCGTGATTGATGTACCGCCGTTTTACGCCGAGGAGGTGAAAGCATGATTCTTGCGTCCCTTGCCCGTTATTACCGCCGTTTGGCAATGGAAACCGATGAAATGGGCAACCCAAAAGTGCCGCCTTATGGCTTTAGCGAGGAGAAAATCGGCTGGATTTTGGTGTTGGATAAAGAAGGTCGTCTGAAAACCGCTGTGCCGAATCTGACTGCCGATAAAAAGCCGCAGCCGAAGCTGATGAGCGTGCCGCGCCCTGAAAAACGCACGTCGGGTATCAAACCGAATTTTTTGTGGGATAAAACCGCCTACGCACTTGGCGTGGAAGCCAATAAAAACAAAGCCGAAGCAAAAGAAAAACCGTTTACGTCGTCTGAAAAAACTTTTGAAGCCTTCAAGCAATACCATCTCGATTTACTGCAAAACAGTGAAGATGAAGGCTTGCAAGCCTTATGCCGTTTTCTGCAAAACTGGCAGCCTGCACATTTTGCTGTCGAAAATCTGCCTGCCGAAATGCTCGATGCCAACATCGCATTTTCTCTTGAAAAACCGACCGCACTTATCCATAAACGCGAAGCCGCACAAACCTTATGGGCAGGCTGCCTGAAAAGCGATGAAGCACTCGAAGGCTTGTGCTTGATTAGTGGCGATACAGCCCCGATTACACGGCTGCACCCAGCGATTAAAGGCGTATTTGGCGGGCAAAGCTCCGGCGGTTCGATTATTTCATTCAACAAAGAAGCCTTTGCCTCTTTCGGTAAAGAGCAAGGTGCAAATGCCCCTGTTTCCGAACAATCCGCCTTTGCCTACACCACCGCGCTGAACTATCTGTTGCGCCGCGAAAACAATCACTGCCTGACCATTGGTGACGCCAGCACGGTCTTTTGGGCGGAAGCGGATGATAACGCGATGGCGCAGGCTGCCGAGGGCTTCTTTGCGCAAGTATTCACGCCGCCGGATGACGAACAAGAAAGCGCCAAAATTTTCAATGTGTTGGAACAAATGGGCAAAGGTCGCCCGCTGCAAGAAATTGCACCCGAACTCTCTCCCAATACCCGTTTTTACATTTTAGGGCTTGCCCCCAACGCCGCGCGGATTTCTGTTCGCTTTTGGCTGGATACCACGTTTGGGCAGTTGGCGGAAAATTTGGCGCAGCATTGGCAAGATTTAGCCCTTGAGCCTTGCGCATGGAAAACGCCGCCGTCGATTTGGCGACTTTTATTGCAAACTGCCGTATTGGGCAAAAGCGAAAATATCTCGCCCGTGTTGGCAGGTGAGATGACCCGCGCCGTGATTTGCGGCACGCCGTATCCCTTGAGTTTACTGTCGCAACTGATTACCCGAATCCGCGCCGACGGCGATGTAAACGGCCTGCGCGTGGCAATGATGAAAGCCGTATTAGAGCGGCGTTTTAGAAAAGGTTTTATCGAAGAAGGAGTTCCTATGAGTTTGAACAATGAAAGCCAGAATCGCGCCTATCTTTTAGGGCGGCTGTTTGCCGTGTTGGAGCGCATCCAATATCAGGCGTTGGGCGAATTAAACGCCGGCATTGCCGACCTCTATTACGGCTCTGCATCCGCCGTGCCGTTTTCGGTTTTTCCGCGCCTTTTGTCAGGTGCAAAACACCATTTATCGCGCTTGCGTAAAGACAAAGCCGGCATGGCGGTGAATTTGGATAAAGATTTGGGCGAAATCATTGCCAAACTGCCCGAAACCTTTCCGCGCCATTTGAGCATTGACGAGCAAGGCCGCTTTGCCATCGGCTATTACCATCAAAAACAAAGCTATTTTGCTAAAAAAGAAACCGCTGAAACTATTGAAAACTAAGGAGCCAGAAAATGTCTGCCATTCAAAACCGCTATGAATTTGTTTACTTTTTTGACGTAACCAACGGCAACCCCAACGGCGATCCCGATGCGGGCAATATGCCGCGTCTTGATCCCGAATCCAGTAAAGGTTTGGTAACCGATGTCTGCCTGAAACGCAAAATCCGTAATTTTGTAGAAATCAGCAGCGAAAACGAAGCCGGTTACGAAATCTACGTCAAAGAAAAAAGCGTGTTGAACCTGCAAAACAAACGCGCTTATGAAGCTTTAGGGATTGAACCAAATACTAAAGAAAAAAAACTGCCAAAAGACGAAGCCAAAGCCCGCGACATTACCGCGTGGATGTGCAAAAACTTCTTCGATATCCGTACCTTCGGCGCCGTGATGACCACCGAAGTCAACAGCGGACAAGTGCGCGGCCCGGTACAACTGGCGTTCGCCCAATCCATCGACCCGATTGTGCCGCTGGAAGTTTCCATCACCCGCATGGCGGTAACCAACGAAAAAGACTTGGAAAAAGAACACACTATGGGGCGCAAATACATCGTCCCTTACGCGCTCTACCGCGTGCACGGTTTTATCTCCGCCAACCTTGCCGCCAAAACCGGTTTTTCAGACGACGATTTAGCCAAACTCTGGCAAGCCCTGACGCTGATGTTTGAACACGACCGCTCCGCCGCCCGTGGCGAAATGGCGGCGCGTAAATTGATTGTTTTCAAACACGACAGCGCGCTTGGTAGCCAGCCTGCACATAAATTGTTTGATGCCGTGAAAGTCGAACGCGTAAACGGCGAATCAGGTACGCCTGCAAGTGGTTTTGGCGATTACAAAATCAGTGTGATTTCAGATGGCCTGAATGGCGTGAGTGTGGAAGAGTTGCTTTAAAAAACGTTCAAAAAAATGACCGCACTTTTAACCAAAACCCAAGGCGAAAATCAGGACATGCGCCTGATTCCCCTTTCCGCTCTGCAACACTACGCCTTCTGCCCGCGTCAATGCGCCTTGATTCACAACGAGCAGGCGTGGGCGGAGAACTATTTGACCGCGCAGGGCAAGGCGTTGCATGAGCGAGTGGATTCTGGCGAGCCGGAAACGCGCAAGGGTGTGCGTTTCGAACGGACGGTGCATGTATCGGCGGAGAAGCTGGGCATCAGCGGCGTGTTGGATTTGGTGGAAGTGGAGACGAAGACAGGCCGTCTGAAACCCGTGGAATACAAACGTGGCAAACCCAAACCTGACCCAATGGACGAAATCCAGCTTTGCGCCCAAGGCTTGTGCTTGGAAGAAATGACGGGGCAAACCGTCTCTGAGGGCGCGCTGTGGTATATGCATACCCGCCACCGTGTTCCCGTCGTATTTTCAGACGATCTGCGCGCCCAAACACTCACCACCATCGCCGCCGTGCGCGAACTCCTAAACAGCGGACAAACCCCGCCGCCCGACTACGGCAAACGCTGCAAAGCCTGCTCGCTAGCGGAGATTTGCCAGCCGCAGTTGCTGGGGAAACGGGATAGGAGTGTGGGGTATGTGGAGGGATTGTTTGGGGACTTGTATTTTGAATAGAAAGCCTTATATTCAATAGAAAATTTTTTAAGGAGATCAAATATATGTTAGATGAAAATCAGGATGTTACTTCTCAAGACGGCTCAAATACTCAAGAAGTAGAAAATATTAATGATAGCAATATCCACTGGTATGATTCAAAATTGATGAAGGCTTTGGGGGGAGTTACTATATTGACAACAATTTTTGCTTGTCTATTTTCTCTTTATAACCAATATCATAAAATTCCCTCTTTAGAAGAAGAAAATAAAAAATATCAACAGATAATAAATGAAAAACAAAAAGAAATTAATTATCTGACCAGTAATTCAGTAGTTAGCCAATTAAGAAAAGAAAATGGAAATAAGGATAGAGAAATCAAATTACTAGAATCTCAAGTTAGAGAAATTAGAACTTCCAGAGATCAAGCTTTAAACGGAAATAGTAAACTTGAGTCTATTATTACCCAATGGAAATCTGCTCATCAAAATATTGAGAACAATTTGAAAATCTGTAGTCAGCAATTACAACAGATAAAAGTTAATGCAGATTTATTAAAGGAAATTACTTTTCTTCGTAATAAGATAGAGCAAAATAATATCAATATTAATAAAAATTGGGATAAACCAACCAATATACAAATTGAAACTTGGAGATTAGATAATCAAGGTCTTAATTCAATGATTAAAGATTATCAACAAAAATTAAACTGCCAGCAACCATAGGCATCACAATTTTCAGACAGCCAGCCTTATCAACCCCAAAAAGTGCGGTCAAAATTCAAGGAGTTTCCCCATGCGCAAACTGCAAAACACGCTCTACATCACCACCCAAGGCAGCTACCTGCATAAGGAGCGGGAGACGCTGGTGGTGGAGCAGGAGCGTAAGAAGGTGGCGCAGTTGCCGGTGCATTCCATCGGGCATATTTTCTGTTTTGGGAATGTGCTGGTGTCGCCGTTTCTGCTGGGGTTTTGCGGTGAAAATAATGTGAATTTGGCTTTTTTTACGGAAAACGGGCGTTTCTTGGGACGGCTTCAGGGGCGGCAGAGCGGCAATGTGCTGTTGCGTCGGGCGCAGTATCGGGTGTCGGAGCAAAATCCCGTGCCGATTGCGCGCAATATCATTGCGGCGAAGATTCAGGCGGGTAAGCGGGTGCTTCAGCGGCAGATTCGCAATTATGGCGAGAATGCGGCGATTCAAAGTGCGGTCGATGCTTTGAACATTTCGCTGCGGCAGTTGAAGGACGCGGCGGAGCTGGACGTGGTGCGCGGCATTGAGGGCGATGCGGCGGCGCGTTATTTCGGTGTGTTCGGGCAGCTTTTGAGCGAAAAAAGCGGCTTTACTTTTGACGGGCGCAACCGCCGTCCGCCCAGAGACGGGGTGAATGCGCTGTTATCGTTTGTGTACAGTCTGTTGGGCAAGGACATCAGCGGCGCGCTGCAAGGCGTGGGGCTAGACCCGCAGGTGGGCTTTCTACACGCCGACCGGCCGGGGCGCGATAGTCTAGCGCAGGATATTTTGGAAGAATTCCGCGCGTGGTGGGCAGACAGGCTAGTGTTGTCGCTGATTAACCGCGGGCAAATCAAACCGCAGGATTTTGTTACTGAAGCAAGCGGCGCGGTAAGTTTGAAAGCAGAGGCGCGTAAGCTGTTGTTCCAAGCCTTGCAGGCGAAAAAGCAGGAGAAAATCGTTCATCCGTTTTTGGGCGAAGAAGTGGAAATCGGGCTGTTGCCGTATATTCAGGCCATGCTGTTGGCGCGGCACTTGCGCGGGGATTTGGCGGAATATCCGCCGTTTTTGATGAGATAAACTATGTTAATGCTGATTACTTACGACATTTCTTTTGACGATCCAAATGGGCAAGCGCGATTGCGCCGTATCGCAAAACATTGCTTAGATTACGGCGTTCGGGCGCAATATTCGGTATTTGAATGCGATGTCACGCCTGACCAGTGGGTCATGTTGAAAAACAAGCTGTTGGAAACCTACGACCCCACATGTGACAGCCTGCATTTTTATCATTTAGGCAGTAAATGGCGTAATAAAGTGGAACATCATGGCGCCAAACCGGCCGTTGATATATTTAAAGACGTACTTGTCATTTAGTTCGCTAACCTATTGTTCTCATTAAAATCCTGATAGGATAGCGATCTTCGTTTTCTTTAACAATTTGGATGAATTAATCTATTTGTATAACGACAATGTGGCGGTTATACTTACCAAACTCCTTATCATAAAATTAGTTAGCGAAATACAGTGTTTAATACACTGATTTTTCTTGCTTTTTTATGTAGGGAGCAGCCACCTTCGGGTGGCTGTGTGTTGAAACAGTATTTATTATCAAGAAAAAGATCCTGATGCGAAGCAGCCACCTTCGGGTGGCTGTGTGTTGAAACACTCACTGGCATAATGCCAACGGTACATTCTACGGCAGCCACCTTCGGGTGGCTGTGTGTTGAAACATTCCTGACACTAACAAGAAATTCCCCGTCATCGGCAGCCACCTTCGGGTGGCTGTGTGTTGAAACTTAACTGGTGCGTTTAATATGGGCCTCAAATCTGCAGCCACCTTCGGGCGGCTGTGTGTTGAAACCCTATCAATATCGTGCGCATGGAAACAGATTTACACCAGCCACCTTCGGTGGCTATACGTTGAAACAAATCTTAATAAATTTGAATAGTATAATATTTACCTTCCTACTCTATCTCTCAACCCAATTCATACCCAACAACATTTCTCCCTTGTATTTCCCCCTTATTCGCTCTAGACTATGCCCCATTTTTAGCTTTCATTATTTATAATTATGCGTGTTTCTGACTTTCATTTTGACTTACCAGATGAGCTGATTGCTCGTTATCCTAAAGAAGATCGCTCTTCTTGCCGTTTGCTACAACTCAATGGTGAAAACGGGGAAATTTCTCACCGCACTTTTACCGATGTATTAGATTTAATCGACGAAGGCGATTTATTGATTTTTAACAATACGCGCGTGATCCCTGCTCGTATGTTTGGTCGAAAAGCCAGTGGCGGGAAAATTGAAGTATTAGTGGAGCGTGTGTTAAGTGAACATCATTTCTTAGCGCATATTCGCTCATCAAAGGCCCCGAAAGAAGGCGCAGAATTATTTTTAGGCGAAGATAAGCTCGGTGAAAATAAGGGCGTAAAAGCAATCATGGTTGGTCGTCAAGATACGCTTTTTGAAGTGGAATTAGCGGATAAGAGTCGCAATGTACTTGATGTGTTACAAGAAATCGGTCATATGCCGTTGCCGCCTTATATTGATCGCCCTGATGAAGAAGCGGATCAAGAATGCTATCAAACTGTGTATAACAAAGTGCCTGGTGCAGTGGCTGCGCCAACGGCTGGCTTGCATTTTGATGATGAGCTTTTACAAAAATTACGCGAAAAAGGTGTCAATTTTGAATTTGTGACTTTGCACGTGGGCGCCGGTACATTCCAGCCCGTACGTGTTGAAAATATTGAAGATCACATTATGCACGCGGAATACGTAGAACTTTCTCAAGAAGTCTGCAATGCCATTATTGAAACGAAGAAAGCGGGTAAACGTGTGATTGCGGTAGGTACAACATCAGTGCGTTCTGTTGAAACAGCTGCCCTATCTGCGGAAGAAAATGGCAACCCAGATTTAATTGAACCTTATTTTTCTGATACGTCCATTTTTATTTACCCGGGTAAATCATTCCGTGTAGTGGATGCGTTGATTACCAACTTCCACTTACCGGAAAGTACGTTGATTATGTTGGTGTCTGCCTTCGCAGGCTTTAGCCACACCATGAATGCCTATAAAAGTGCGGTCGAAAATCGCTATCGTTTTTTCAGTTATGGCGATGCGATGTTCATTACTAAAAATCCCAATGTGAAAGGGTTAGAATAAGTGGTTTGACTTATTTTCAACCAACTCATAAAATACCTAACAAGAAGCCTGTACTAACAGGCTTTTTTATTGAACAACAACCTACGAACTGTTTATTCGTTGAGGAAAAAAATGAAATATGAATTAGATAAAACCAGCGGCAGTGCGCGTCGTGGTCGCTTGGTGTTTGAACGTCCACAAGGCACGTTCACCGTAGAAACCCCCGCATTTATGCCGGTGGGTACTTATGGCACCGTAAAAGGCATGACACCAGAAGAAGTGCGTGCGACAGGTGCTGAAATTTTATTGGGTAACACCTTCCATTTATGGCTTCGTCCTGGACAAGAAGTGATGCGTAAACACGGTGATTTACACGACTTTATGCAATGGCATCGTCCGATTTTGACTGACAGTGGTGGTTTCCAAGTATTTAGTTTAGGTAAATTACGCAAAATCACCGAAGAAGGCGTAAAATTCCAAAACCCAATTAACGGTGAGCGCATTTTCCTTTCGCCTGAAAAATCCATGGAAATTCAATATGATTTAGGGTCTGACATCGTGATGATTTTCGATGAATGTACGCCTTATCCAGCGACTTTCGATTATGCGAAAAAATCCATGGAAATGTCTCTTCGTTGGGCAAAACGCAGCCGCGATCGCTTTGATGAATTAGGCAATAAAAATGCCCTATTCGGTATTATCCAAGGTGGTGTATTTGAAGAATTACGCAAAGTATCATTAGAAGGCTTAGTCAATATTGGCTTTGACGGTTACGCGGTGGGCGGTTTAGCGGTAGGCGAACCAAAAGAAGACATGCACCGCATTTTAGAATACATCTGCCCACAAATCCCGGCTGATAAACCGCGTTATTTAATGGGCGTGGGTAAACCTGAAGATTTAGTGGAAGGCGTACGTCGTGGTATTGATATGTTTGACTGCGTAATGCCAACTCGTAACGCACGTAATGGTCATTTATTCGTGACAGACGGCATTGTGAAAATCCGTAATGCAAAATATCGTGATGATACGAGCCCGTTGGATCCAGAATGTGATTGCTACACCTGTAAAAATTACACAAAAGCGTATTTATATCATTTAGATAAATGTGGGGAGATTTTAGGCGCTCGCTTAAATACCATTCATAACTTACGCTATTATCAACGTTTAATGGCGGAAATTCGTCAAGCTATCGAAGACGATCGTTTTGATGATTTTGTGGTGGAATTCTATGCTCGCATGGGCAAACCCGTTCCTCCATTACAATTAGCGGATAAATCATAATTAATGAAAGTGCGGTAGAAAAATGAAATGCTTTTTGACCGCACTTTTAACAAAGGAAACCTTATGCAAATCCTTGAAACTCAGCAATTTGCCACTTGGAATGAACCGATTGATATGCTTTACGCCTGTCATAGCAAAGTGAAACGCTTTTGTAAGCAGCTCACCATTCTTCCAGGCTATTTAGAAAAGAATGGCGTGAATCAAGCTGTATTAAATGATGTGAAAACCATTTTGCAGTATTTTAATCATGCGGCGCCCCTTCATCATGAGGATGAAGAAAAAGACTTCTTCCCCGCTTTAATTGAAAAAGCGCCTCAAGCAAAAGAATCGGTGGATGAATTAGAACGCCAACATGTTACTTTACATGAAAATTGGGCAAAGCTTTCGGAGCAGCTAGAAGAATTAATTGCTGAGAAACGCACTGATGTAGATGAAAGGCTGATTACGCTATTTGTGGCGAGCTATGATAGACACATTGCCCTTGAAGAGCCGCTATTTGAGCTTGGTAAGCAACATTTATCAGCAGAACAACTCACTGCTATGGGCAAAATTATGTTTGCGCGTCGCCAAGCTTAATCCATGAAATATCAATTAGATTTAACCGCACTTTCCTGCCCGATTCCGCTTTTAACGGCGAAGAAGGCTTTGGCAAATTTAGCGCCGAATGATGAATTAGTTTTGCAATTAAATCGTCAAAGTGCGGTGGAAAATTTTGTTGTTTTTTGTGAAGAAAATCAATGTGAATTAGTAGATCAACATTGGCTTTCTGAGCAAATCTTCGAAGTTTGCTTGAAAAAAATCAATTAATCCAAAAATTCTAGGTGTTATTGCCTTCATCGGCTTTTACTGAATGCCGTTTTATGGTATTTTACGCACACTTTTAACTTTTCATTTTATAAGGAAAACACAATGGAAGCACAAAGCCCAATGTCCACGTTATTTATTTTCGTGATCTTCGGTTTAATTTTTTATTTTATGATTTACCGTCCACAAGCGAAACGTAACAAAGAACACAAAAAATTAATGTCTGAATTAGCGAAAGGCACTGAAGTATTAACCGCTGGTGGTTTGATTGGTAAAATCACCAAAGTAACCGAAGGTGCTGAAATTGTTATCGCTTTAAACGATACCACTGAAATCACGATTAACCGTAACTACATCGTTTCAGTATTACCGAAAGGTTCTGTAAAATCTCTCTAATTTAAATTCCTAAAGGGAAAACTATGTTAAATCGTTACCCATTATGGAAGAATCTAATGGTGATCCTTGTGGTCGCCATTGGTGCTTTATACTCTCTTCCAAATATCTATGGTGAAGATCCAGCGGTGCAAATTTCCGGTACTCGCGGACAACAAGCAGACACCACCGCATTAACTGAAGTACAAAATGTACTGAAAGAAAATAACCTTCCAACCAAATCTATCGTTCTTGAAAATGGCTCTATTCTTGCCCGTTTCAACAACACAGATGACCAACTTCTTGCCAAAGATAAAATTGCAGAAAAACTTGGCACTAACTACACCACCGCATTAAACCTTGCACCAGCAACACCAGCTTGGTTAAGCAGCATTGGTGCAAATCCAATGAAATGGGGTTTAGACTTACGTGGTGGGGTACGTTTCTTGATGGAAGTGGACATGAATTCTGCTTTAGCTAAACGTCAAGAACAGTTACAAGACACATTACGCAGCGAATTACGTAAAGAAAAAATTCAATTTACCGCAATTAAAAACGGTGACAAATTTGGTACCACAGTCACGTTAGAAAACGCTGACCAAATGTCAAAAGCAGCGCGTATTATTCGCCAGTTACACCCAACATTAGACGTGTCTGATATTGGTGATAACACTTTAAACCTTGCGCTTTCTGAAGCATCATTAACTGAATCACGTAACTTAGCGATCGAGCAAAACTTAACGATTTTACGTAAACGTGTTGCTGAATTAGGCGTAGCTGAAGCGGTTATCCAACGTCAAGGTGCAGAACGTATCGTTATCGAATTACCGGGCGTTCAAGATACGGCTCGTGCAAAAGAAATCTTAGGGGCAACTGCAACACTTGAATTCCGTATTGTGAATTCATTAGTAAATCCTGAATCAGCTGCTCGTGGTATGTTGCCTTCTGATACAGAAATCAAATATGACCGTCAAGGTCGACCTGTTGCGCTTTACAAACGTGCGGTATTGGGTGGTGAACACATCATCAACTCAAGTTCTGGTTTAGACCAAAACACCAGTACGCCACAAGTAAGTGTAACCTTGGATAGTGAAGGCGGCGAAATCATGTCGCAAACTACCAAGAAATACTATAAAAAACCAATGGCAACCTTGTATGTAGAATACAAAGACAACGGTAAAAAAGACGAAAATGGCAAAACCATTTTAGAGAAAAGTGAAGAAGTGATTAACGTTGCTACCATTCAAGGTCGCTTCAGTTCTAACTTCCAAATTACGGGTGTAAGCAGTTCTGCAGAAGCACAAAACCTTTCTATGTTATTAAAATCAGGTGCATTAATTGCGCCAGTGCAAATTGTAGAAGAGCGTACAATCGGTCCTTCTCTTGGTGCACAAAACGTAGAACAAGGTATTGATGCAAGCTTCTGGGGCTTAATTGCAGTCATTGTCTTCATGCTGGTTTACTATAAAGTCTTTGGTATTATCGCAAGCTTTGCCTTGGTGATTAATATCGTTTTATTAGTCGGTTTGATGTCTATCCTACCTGGTGCAACACTCACCATGCCGGGGATTGCGGGTATCGTATTAACCCTGGGGATGTCGGTGGATGCCAACGTACTTATTTTTGAGCGTATCAAAGAAGAAATTCGTAATGGTCGTCCAATCCAGCAAGCCATTAACGAAGGTTATAACGGTGCATTCACCTCTATCTTCGATGCAAACTTAACCACAATTTTAACGGCAATCATTCTTTATGCTGTGGGTACCGGCCCAATTCAAGGCTTTGCAGTAACCCTTGCATTAGGTGTGGCAATTTCAATGTTTACAGCAATTACCGGAACACGTGCTATCGTGAACTTCCTATACGGCGGTAAACGTCTTGAAAAATTATCAATTTAGGTAGGATAAGATGAGATTATTTGCAAAAGATAAAAACGGACATTTTATCCGTGAAGTGAATGGGATTAAATTGCCATTCCCTCTCACTGAATTTATGAAAGTGAGATTTGTAGGGTATGCATTTTCCGCAATTTTAATGGCGATTTCCCTCTTCTTCATTGTGACAAAAGGCTTCAACTGGGGCTTGGATTTTACCGGTGGTGTGGTATTTGATACTCACTTCTCACAACCGGCTGATTTAGAGAAAATCCGTGGCACATTAAATCAAAACGGGATTGCAAGCCCGATTGTACAAACAACGGGTTCTGTACAAGATGTGATGATCCGCTTACCGGCTGATAATAACGATTCTGCTATTGGTGATCACGTTAAAAGCATGCTCCAAACGATTGACCCGAATATTCATATTAACAGTATCGAATTCGTCGGTCCAAACGTGGGTGAAGAACTGGCTCAAGGTGCGGTTTATGCGACCCTTGCAACCCTAGCAATGATGTTAATTTACGTGGGTTCACGTTTTGAATGGCGTTTAGGTTTTGGTGGTATTGCCTCACTTGCGCATGACGTGGTGATTACACTCGGTGTATTCTCTGCATTACAAGTCGAAATGGATTTAACCTTCGTGGCGGCGATTCTTTCCGTTGTAGGTTATTCTATCAACGATAGTATCGTGGTATTCGACCGTGTGCGTGAAAACTTCCGTAAAATTCGCCGTGTAGAAACCATCGATATTATTGATATTTCCTTAACGCAAACCTTATCGAGAACCATCATGACATCTCTCACAACGCTTCTTGTTGTGATTGCCTTGTTCTTCTTTGGTGGTCCATCAATTCATAACTTCTCATTAGCGTTATTAATTGGTATCGGTTTTGGTACTTATTCATCAATCTTTATCGCGATTGCGATTGCTTATGATATCGGCCTACGCCGTGAACATATGATTCCACCAAAAGTGGATAAAGAAGTAGATGATTTACCTTAATCTATTAAACATCAGATAAAAAGAAAGCCACCATAACGGTGGCTTTTTTATTACTAAAATTATGACATTTAATGACCGCACTTTAGTCGTTTACATCTCCTAATAAAGCGGCATATTTCTTCGTTGATTCAGAGCTTTCCAAAGTGATTTTAAACGCCATTGTCAGCGGCACTGAAAGTAACATACCGACTGTACCGAGCAACCATCCCCAGAAAAGCAACGAAAAGAATACGACCAAGGTAGAAAGCCCTAAGGTTTTACCCATCATTTTCGGTTCAATAATATTACCGATCACAATATTTAATGCAATAATACCGACGGTTACGCCCATGCCTACACCAAATCCATTCAGCAATAATGCTTGAACAACAATCGGCACGGCTGCAATAATCGAACCGATATTCGGAATGTAATTTAATAAGAAGCTTAAGGTTGCCCATAAAATCGCATATTGGACATCCATTACATCCAATAAAATCCACGTCGAGACGCCGGTAAGCAAACTAATCACCGTTTTCACACCAAGATAACTAATCACACCATCTAAAATACGATCGATGTGATGTTCTTCCGCGACAACATCATGTTCATTATCACTTAAAACTAAAGCAAGTTTATGCTTCATGGTTGGCGCTTCAAGCAGCATAAAAATCACCGCTAAGATCAACACAAAAGCATTCGTCACCACGCCAGAAAAGTTTAATAATAAACGGCTCACAAAGTTCATGATCACACTTGGATCAAAATGCTCCATAATGGCTTCGCGAGAAATCACAATCGGCAATTTTAGTTTTTGAGCTAACGCCATGAGGTCATTTATACGCTCCGAAAGCAGCACTTTATATTGAGGAATCGAGCGTGTAAATTCTTGCACACTGCTATTAATTAATCCCGCCAAGAAAAAGAATACAATTAAAATTAAGATAAACAGCAAGGCAATAGCAATACCATGCGGCACTTTGCGTTGCGTCATCGCTTTAATCACTGGCGAACAAATAATAGCGATGAATAATGCCAATAAAAAAGGCACCACAATTTCTGCTGCCAGTTTAATTCCCGCAAACACAATCACTAAAGCCGCCATAGCGACTATAGTGCGATTAAAATTTACGTTTTTTTCCACTAAATGGCTTCCTCATTTTCTTCGCCTGTCCGAACACGGATTACACGTTCTACATCATAAACAAAGATCTTCCCATCACCGATTTTGCCTGTTTGGCAAGTTTCAACGATGGTTTCAAGGCATTGTTCAAGTAAATCATCCGGCACGACAATTTCCATTTTTACTTTAGGCAGAAAATCCACCATATATTCCGCACCACGATAAAGCTCAGTATGCCCTTTTTGACGACCAAAACCACGAACTTCAGTTACTGTCATGCCACTGATACCGATATCAGATAAATTTTCACGCACATCGTCTAATTTAAATGGCTTAATAATGGCTTCAATTTTTTTCATTTTATTTCTCCAAATTTTCGCGACGTGCGGCTTTTGGACGGAAGCTTGTAATCACTTCAGGCTTGGTATCAATATAAATACCATCAATTAATTGCAAGCAGTAAGGCACCGCACTAAAAATCCCTTTTACTAAGACTTTACCTTGCTCATCTTTCACACCTTCTAAAGTCTCTTTGATGGCTTTTGGCTGCCCTGGTAAATTCAAGATTAGGCTATTTTTACGAATCACGCCAACTTGACGAGATAAAATCGCTGTTGGCACAAAATGCAAACTCACTTGACGCATTTGCTCACCAAATCCAGGCATTTCACGATCGGCTACCGCTAACGTGGCATCCGGTGTCACATCACGTTTTGCCGGCCCTGTACCGCCCGTTGTGAGCACTAAATGACAATGGTACTCATCCACTAATTCTTTCAAGGTTTGTTCGATTAATGGCTGTTCATCTGGAATTAATCGCGTTTCTACTTCAAAAGGCTCCACCAACGCTTGCTCTAACCATTGTTGTAACTCGGGAATCCCTTGATCTTGATACACACCACTTGATGCGCGATCAGAGATTGAAATCAAACCAATTTTTAAAAGTGCGGTCATTTTCTTTCCTCATTTTTATATGCAATAAACAGGATCATTCTACCCTATTTTCTCTTTTACCAAAGCATAAAAAAGCCATTTAGCTTTCACTAAATGGCTTTTTATTTTACACATTATTGTCTGGCTTGAACTTTGCCATCTACATAATCGATTGTGACTACTTTGCCTGGTAATAATTGACCAGATAGAACTTGTTGTGCCAAGCTGTTTTCGATCTCTTGTTGGATTGCACGTTTTAATGGACGCGCCCCATAAATTGGGTCGTAACCGACTTCACCAATGAAATCTAATAACGCTTCAGTAAACACTAATTCGTAACCACGAGTTTCCATACGTTTTGCTAAGCGTTCTAATTGAATACTTGCAATTGCACGGATATTTTCTTTATCAAGTGGATGGAATACCACAGTTTCGTCAATACGGTTGATAAATTCCGGACGGAAATGTTGGCTCACCACTGACATCACTAAGGCTTTCATTTCGCCATAGCTTTCGTTTTTGCTACCTTGGATTAAATCAGAGCCCAAGTTAGAGGTCATAATCACCACGGTGTTACGGAAGTCCACAGTACGACCTTGACCATCAGTTAAACGGCCATCATCCAACACTTGTAATAAGATGTTGAATACATCCGCATGTGCTTTTTCCACTTCATCCAACAAAATTACCGAATATGGACGACGACGTACCGCTTCAGTTAAATAACCACCTTCTTCATAACCTACGTAGCCTGGAGGCGCCCCCACTAAACGAGATACGCTGTGTTTTTCCATAAACTCTGACATATCAATACGTACCATCGCATCTTCGCTGTCAAAGAGGAATTTCGCCAATGTTTTGCAAAGCTCAGTTTTACCCACACCAGTTGGCCCTAAGAATAAGAAAGAACCAATTGGGCGGTTAGGATCTGAAAGCCCTGCACGGCTACGACGAATTGCATTCGCGACAGCATCAACAGCTTCTTCCTGACCGATTACACGTTTGTGCAATTCTTCTTCCATGCGTAAGAGTTTTTCTTTCTCACCTTCCATCATTTTAGAAACTGGAATGCCGGTTGCTTTAGAAAGTACTTCCGCAATTTCTTCATCCGTCACACGATAGCGTAATAGGCTCATTTCTTTGCCTTCACCGGTTTCAGCGGCTGCAAGTTGTTTTTCCAATTCAGGAATACGACCGTATTGAAGCTCAGACATTTTACTTAAATCGCCAGCACGACGCGCTTGTTCCATTTCAGTTTTCGCCGCATCTAACGCTTGTTTGATGTGTTGAGAACCTGAAAGTGCTGCTTTTTCTGACTTCCAGACTTCTTCAAGCTCAGCATATTCACGTTCTTTTTCAGAAAGTTCTTTTTCTAACATGTCTAAACGTTTACGGCTTGCTTCGTCTTCTTCTTTTTGTAATGCCTGTTGTTCCAATTTTAATTGGATGATACGGCGTTCAAGACGATCGAGTGGCTCTGGTTTAGAGTCAATTTCCATACGGATGCTAGAAGCGGCCTCATCAATTAAGTCGATGGCTTTATCCGGCAATTGACGATCGGAAATATAACGATGCGAAAGTGTTGCTGCTGCCACGATTGCCGGGTCAGTAATATCTACATGGTGATGGATCTCATAGCGCTCTTTCAAACCACGTAAGATAGCAATGGTATCTTCTACACTTGGTTCATCTACAAAGACTTTTTGGAAACGACGTTCAAGCGCCGCATCTTTCTCGATATATTGACGATATTCGTCTAATGTGGTCGCACCCACACAGTGTAATTCACCACGAGCTAAACTTGGTTTTAATAAGTTACCTGCATCCATCGCACCGTCAGTTTTACCTGCTCCAACCATGGTATGAATTTCATCAATAAAGAGGATCACGCGACCTTCTTCTTTTGCAAGTTCATTTAATACCGCTTTTAAACGTTCTTCAAATTCACCACGATATTTTGCACCTGCAATCAAGGCGCCCATATCTAAAGAAAGTACACGTTTGTTTTTTAAGCCTTCAGGCACTTCACCATTAACAATACGTTGTGCCAAACCTTCCACAATAGCGGTTTTACCTACACCAGGCTCACCGATTAGTACTGGGTTATTTTTGGTACGACGTTGCAATACTTGAATGGCTCGACGAATTTCTTCATCACGACCAATAACCGGGTCGAGTTTGCCACTTTCAGCACGAGCTGTTAAATCAATCGTATATTTTTCAAGAGCTTGTCTACTTTCTTCTGCATTTTGATCGTTCACGCTTTGTCCTCCGCGAATATGTTGAATCGCTTGTAAAATTTGTTCTTTTTTCACACCACATTTTTTCAAAATGTCATTTAATGCGCCACGCTCTTCAAGCGCTGCTAATAAGAACAATTCACTGGAAATAAATTTATCTTGTTTTTGTTGTGCTAATTTGTCACATAAATTCAATAAGTTAAGTAATTGACGAGAAATTTGCACGTCTCCGCCATTACCTGACACTTGTGGCAATTTATTCAATTCTGCGGTTAATTCATTACGTAATAACGCGACATTCACGCCACTTGCTGTCAAAATCGGTGCAATTGAACCGTCTTGTTGATTTAAAAGTGCGGCCAATAAATGCACTGGTTCGATAAACTGATTATCTTTACCAAGCGCTAATGACTGCGCTTCACTGAGTGCTTGTTGGAATTTAGTGGTAAATTTTTCAATATTCATATCTTATCTTCTCCTGCATAAAATTGTTGGGGTCATCCCCTTTATGAGTAATTAAATAAGACCCTTTTTTGGTATTTCAAGAGAAAAAATCAACTATTTTTAATTTTTTCTATCAAACTTTACTTCTTGATAGGTTTAAGCAACTAAGATTTGATGAAGTGGCACGTCCCACACTTCTGTTGGAAGCTGTTCGACTTGCTGACATTGATGGGCTAATCCCACGGGGATAAAAGGAGACTTCTGCCAATGTTGTAAGGTGCGATCATAAAAACCACCGCCCATGCCAAGGCGATTCCCTTGTCTATCAAACGCGACGAGTGGTGTAAAAAGAATATCTAATTCATCCAAAGGCAATACATTTTGCACATTGAGTTTAGGTTCCCAAATGCCAAATTTATTTTTCAGCATCGGAGTATCAGGCAAATAACGTAAAAACAAAAGGTGATTCGGATTGAAAGGATGCAAGACGGGCAAATAAACCTGTTTACCTTGCGCCCAAAGAATTTTGATGAGTTTATCCGTGGAGATTTCTCCATCAAAGGAAATATACAAGGCAATATGCTGCGCATTTCGTTCTTCAATTAATGCGAGAGCTTGTTGAGTGATGGAGTCTTCCGCCTGTTGCTGCTGAAGTGCGGTCAAATTTGCTCGTGTTTTACGAATTTGCTGACGAAGCTGATTGCGAAGCGTTTGCTGTGTTGATTTCATTCGATTGGAAAGAATGGATTTAAGAGAAAGGTCCCAGAGTGCCGCTACGAGTAGTAGTCCTTGAACCCGACGGTCCAAGGAAACCGGTAAGGCCATTTTTAGGTTTCTTTAGTCCAATGACAAAGTCAAAGGTCAAGCCTACACACCAATGGCGGGAAACCGATTTATAAAGTTCTAAGTATCGGCTCAGGGACATAACCCATCCACGAACACCCCAGGAAATCTTTTAAATTTATACTAGCTCAATTTGATTGGTTTGACTAGCCTTTATTTGAATAATTTTGCTTATTTAAGCACGTCCCACAAGGGACGGGATTATTTTTTAACCGGTTGAATTAAATCAGACTCTTCCGGTTTTTTCACGTCCGCAAATTGTTTATCTTTATTCGCATCGATGACTTGTTGAGTTTGACTTGCTAATTGTTGTAAACCCATTTTTTCATAGGCTTCTTTCATTAAGAATAAGCCTTCGTAAGTCGCTTTAGCATCTGGATATTGTTGTAACATACCCACTACACGGTTTGCTACCGCTACCCATGCATCACGTTTTGCATAGAATTTTGCAATTTCTAATTCATGACGAGCTAATGAATCTTTGATGTATGCCATACGTGCTACTGCATCTTGTGAATATGGGCTATTTGGGAACGCACGCACTAAGCTTTGGAAGTTTGAAAACGCTGTTTTCATTGAAGTTGTTTCACGCGTTGCACGATCGATACCAAAGAAATCTTGAATCATGTTATCGGCCGTTGCTAAGTTTGTTAAACCCGCCATATACACTGCATAGTCACGGTTTGGACTTTGTGGGAATTGGTGTAAATAGTTATCTACAGTGACCAACGTTGCGGTGTAATCTTGTGTTTTATAGTTTGCATAAATTAAATCAAGCATCGCTTGCTCTTGGTAAGTACTACCAGGGAAGCGCTCTGTTGCCGCTTTTAAATAACGAATCGAGTCAGAATAGCTCCCTTCTTGCAATGCTGCCGCCCCTTTTGCATAAAGATCATCAACAGAAGCCTGTTCCACTTCTTTATTACCACTGCTACAAGCTGCAATCGCGAATGAGGTCAATGCAATAAGTGCAAGAGATTTTATTTTACGCATTCTTTTTTCCTTAATTTTTACGAAAATCAATAAATAAGTTACAATTAACGAATATTGTATAGAACATTACACAATAAGCCAACTTTTTAAATTTTTAGATGGATTTTTTATGCCACAAATGACCTTAACGGCTGAAATTCAGCCCGAACAAATGGGACAGCGTTTAGACCAAACCCTCGCAGAGTTGTTCCCAGAATATTCCCGTTCGCGTTTAAAAACCTGGATTGAAGCAAAACAGGTAAAAATGAACGGTGAAATTGCCGATATTCCACGTGCAAAAGTTTATGGCGGAGAGCAAATTGAAATTTCGGTAGAAGTGGAAGATGAAAACCGTTTTGAACCACAAAATATTCCGCTTAATATCGTTTATGAAGATGACGATATTATCGTGATTAATAAACCTAAAGATCTCGTGGTTCACCCCGGTGCGGGCAATCCAAATGGCACGGTACTTAACGCGCTACTCTATCACTATCCACCTATTGCCGAAGTACCGCGTGCAGGGATTGTGCATCGTTTAGATAAAGACACAACGGGTCTCATGGTTGTTGCTAAAACAATTCCTGCACAAACCAAACTTGTGCGTGACTTACAAAAACGTAAAATCACTCGTGAATACGAAGCTATCGCCAGTGGCATTATGACCAAGGGTGGAACCGTAGATCAGCCAATGGCTCGTCACGCCACCAAACGTACATTGATGGCGGTTCACCCAATGGGTAAACCCGCTGTAACGCACTATCGCATTATGGAAAACTTCCGTAATTACACGCGTTTACGCTTACGTTTAGAAACAGGGCGTACTCACCAAATTCGTGTGCACATGGCGCATATCGCACATCCATTATTAGGCGATCAAACTTATGGTGGTCGTCCTCGTCCACCTAAAAATGCAAGCGAAGCCTTCACTGAAGTACTACGCAATTTTAAACGCCAAGCCTTACATGCGGTTATGTTGCGTTTAGCTCACCCGATTACGGGAGAAATGATGGAATGGTATGCGCCATTGCCGGATGACTTTGTCGAATTACTTCATGCCTTAAAAGCGGATTACCTCGAACATAAAGACGAGTTGGATTATTAAGATGAAAACCATTGTTCCAAACTGGAATGTTCCACCACATATCCAAGCGTTTACAACCACAAGAGAAGGTGGCGTGAGCCTGCTGCCTTTCAATAGTTTCAATTTAGGCGATCATGTCGAAGACGATAAAAGTGCGGTTAAAACTAACCGCACTTTATTGGTCGAAAAATTTAATCTGCCGCACTTTCCATTGTTTTTAACTCAAACACACAGTATTCGTGTAATCACGGTGCCTTATGAGGGCAATAATTTAGAGGCCGATGCGGTTTACACCAATCAACCTAACCAAGTATGTTTGGTGATGACCGCTGATTGCTTGCCAGTTTTATTCACCAATAAACAAGGCACTGAAGTGGCTGCAGCACATGCGGGCTGGCGTGGACTCTGTGATGGTGTATTAGAAGAAACCGTGAAATGTTTCCAATCTGCCCCCGAAGAAATTATTGCGTGGTTTGGGCCTGCTATCGGCCCTAATGCATTCCAAGTTGGCAAAGAAGTGATTGCGCAATTTATGGCTTTTGACCCAATTGCAGAAACGGCTTTTCGACCCGATCCGAATGAATCAGGAAAATATCTCGGCAATCTTTATCAAATCGCTACACAACGCCTCAATAAATTAGGGATTACCCAAATTTACGGCGGTGAACATTGCACATTCACAGAAAAAGAGACCTTTTTTTCCTATCGTCGAGATGGCAAAACAGGCCGAATGGCGAGTCTGATTTGGATAAAAAAATAAACTCATCAATACAACAAACCGCACATTAAAGTGCGGTTTATTTTTGGCTTATTCTGAATAACTTTCGAACCAACTTTCTAAAATCAAGCAAGCAGAGATCCCATCGACTTTGCTTTTATTGAGAGCGCGATAACCGCCACGCTGGAAAATTTCATCTCTAGCAGAAACCGTCGTTAAGCGCTCATCTTGCAATTCTACTTTGATACCGAAACGACCATTTAAGCGATTGGCAAATTTTTTCGCACGAAGTGTTAAATCTTGCTCGGTACCATCCATATTTAAAGGCAATCCCACCACAATAACATCAGGCTTCCAATCCTTTAAACATTTTTCAATGGCATCCCAGTTTGGAATCCCATCTTGCGCTTTAAATGCGGGCAAGGCTTGCGCTGTACCCGTGATACTTTGCCCGACCGCACAACCGATACTTTTTGTGCCAAAATCAAACGCGATTGCCGTGATGCCCATTAACTATGCCCTACTTGTGAAAAGACAAAATTATGAGGATGAATCCCTAATAATTGATTCGCTGCGGGATAACGATCTTCATAAATCGTTTCAAACAAAATGGTGTCTGAAGCCGGTGCCACTAACCACGCATTATCCGCAATCTCTTGTTCTAACTGTCCAGCTGTCCAACTGGCACAACCGAGTGCAACCAGATATTTCTCAGGCGCATCCGCTGAACCAAAGGTTTCCACAATATCTGCTGACGTGGTGAGATACATGTCATCAGTAATTTTATAACTATGCTCAAATTCTTTCGCTGTTTTCTTATGCAGAATAAAACCACGCTCAGAATGTACAGGGCCACCCGCAAGTACAAGTTCATTGCTAAAAGTGCGGTCATTTTTCATCATAAAATTCATTTTTGAATATAGCTCTGCAATGCTTAAATCGGTGGGTTGATTAATCACTAAGCCCATCGAACCTTGCTCATTATGCTCGCACATATACACCACGGTATTTTGGAAATAATCCTCCAACTGTGGCATCGCAATTAAAAATTGCCCTTGTAAATCCATCATTATCCCAAATCTCCAAAACAAATTTGTAACGCACTAATGGCTGCTAAAGAAGCCGTTTCTGTGCGTAGCACACGCTTTCCTAATAAAATTTCAGTAAATCCTTGTTGTTCAGTTTGTGCGATTTCTTGAGGTGATAAACCACCTTCAGAACCAATAAGTAAACGAACCCCTTCTTTTGGAATTGAAGGTAAGGTTTTAATTGAATATTGGGCTCTTGGATGTAAATTCAATTTCAGTGCACCATCATTTTCAGCACACCAATCTTGTAATTTCATTAACGGACGAATTTCTGGTACAACATTACGTCCACATTGTTCACAAGCGGCAATAGCAATTTTTTGCCATTGTTGAATTTTCTTATCCATGCGTTCGCCGTCTAGCTTCACTCCACATCGTTCTGACCATAATGGTGTAATCACATTCACACCCAACTCTACGGATTTCTGAATGGTGAATTCCATTCGATCACCACGTGAAATCACCTGTCCTAAGTGAATCGATAAATTTGACTCTTTATCACTCCATTCACACCCCAAAATCTCCACTTTAACGGCTTTTTTACTCGCTTCAATAATTTTGGATGGATAAATATGATTACTTCCATCAAATAATTCGATTTGTTCGCCTTCTGTCATCCGCAGTACACGTCCTACGTGATTAGCCGCATCCTCTGAAAGTTGACAAGTGGATTGATTTTTAAGGGATTCTGGATGATAAATTCTTGGAATACGCATAACATTGAGTCTTTGATATAAGGAAAAAGTGCGGTCATTTTCAACCGCACTTTTCATATTATTCTGTTTCTAAATCTTTTGGCAAACTTTCTAAAATGGTTCGCCAGTAAGCGGAAGTCACTTGCTTATGTTTGCGAATACAACCTACCACTAAATCGGATTGGCCACTTTCACAAATATCGCGCAATTCAACATAGAAATCATGCGTGACTTGGCGATGTTTTTCTTCGCTGAAAAACAATAAACCAATTTTATGATAAACCCCGCGTAAACTATTAAAAATCAAACGATAGAAAGGTTTATTCGCCATGACTGTAAATTGGCGGAATAATGCATAATCAAATTCCATATAACTTTCAGCGGTGTTTTCTAATGAATCCAACCCTTTAAACAAAGCAACTGAAGCTTTAGGTGAATTTTTGACAGCTTCATAAATATAAGATTCAGACATACGACTACGCAACGAAAGCATATTTTCAATGATTAATGGCGCACTCTGACGATCTAAGGTAATTAAGGTTTCAATAATGCTTGGGCCGGCTGTATCCCAAATATCATTGACTTTTGTCGGCTTGCCGTGTTGAATGGTAAGCCATCCATCTCGTGCTAAACGCTGTAATACTTCACGTAATGTGGTGCGTGTCACACCGATTTTATCGGCTAAATCACGTTCAGAAGGAAGATTGGTACCCGCGGGAAATACATCATCCCAAATGCTTCTAACAATATATTCTTCGGCAAGTGCGGCTGGGCTTTGTGCCCGTAAAAGGGTATTATCTGTTTGCATAAATATAAAATAAATATAAAAAAGCTTAAAAAGATCAAAAAATGTGATTTATTCAATAAATCTTTAACTGGTCTATTATCCTTTAAAGCTGTATATATTACAATGTTAAGACTATAAAAAAACGGAGTTCGATATGACTTACACACAAGCATTTATGAAAAACTTTCTGGGCGCAAGTCCAGATTGGTATAAATTAACCATTATTGCCTTCCTGGTAATTAACCCGATTTTATTCTTTTTTGTTAGTCCATTTCTTGCTGGTTGGCTACTCGTTGCCGAGTTTATTTTCACGCTAGCCATGGCATTAAAATGCTACCCACTTCAACCGGGTGGTTTATTAGCATTTGAAGCCATTGCCATTGGTATGACGAATGCTGAACACGTTAAAGCGGAGATCGTGGCAAACTTTGAAGTCGTTTTACTTTTAATCTTCATGGTGGCCGGTATTTATTTTATGAAGCAACTTTTGCTTTATGTTTTCACCAAATTATTAGTGCGTATTCGTTCTAAAATCGTTCTCTCTTTAGCATTCTGTTTTAGTGCTGCATTTCTTTCAGCTTTCTTAGATGCACTAACTGTTGTGGCGGTCATCATCAGTGTTGCCATGGGTTTCTATGGGGTTTATCACAAAGTGGCATCAGGGAAAAATCTACAGGATGCAGTTGATATTGCCGATGATAACAAAATTAAAAATCACGAAACTCTCGAAAAATTCCGCTCTTTCTTACGTAGCTTAATGATGCATGCTGGTGTCGGTACTGCACTCGGTGGTGTAATGACCATGGTGGGTGAACCACAAAACTTAATCATTGCAGAACAAGCCAAATGGAATTTCATTGAATTTTTCTTCCGTATGGCTCCTGTGACAGTCCCTGTATTTATCTGCGGATTACTCACTTGTATTTTAGTCGAAAAATTTAAATTATTCGGTTATGGTGAAAAACTACCGGAAGAAGTATGGCAAGTCTTAGCGGATTTAGATCGTGAAAACGCACAAAAAATGTCTAAACAAGATAAGATTCGTCTTTCTGTCCAAGCGGTTATCGCGGTTTGGTTGATCTTAGGTTTAGCCTTCCATTTAGCGGCTGTAGGCATGATTGGTTTAAGTGTGATTATCCTTGCAACAACCTTTACTGGTGTAACTGATGAACACGCTATTGGTAAAGCATTCCAAGAAAGTTTACCTTTCACTGCATTATTAGTCGTATTTTTCTCTGTCGTTGCGGTGATTATCGATCAAAAACTTTTTGCGCCAATTATTCACTTTGTATTAAGTTCTGAAGAGAAAACACAGTTAGCATTATTCTACGGTTTCAATGGTTTACTTTCTGCGATTTCTGATAACGTATTCGTAGCAACAGTTTATATCAATGAAGCGAAACATGCCCTTGCGACAGGCGCAATTACACCGCACCAATTTGAATTACTTGCGGTAGCAATCAATACAGGTACAAACTTACCTTCTGTCGCTACACCAAACGGTCAAGCCGCGTTCTTGTTCTTATTAACATCATCGCTTGCACCGTTAATTAAACTTTCTTATGGTAGAATGGTCTACATGGCATTGCCTTACACTATCGTATTAACGCTAGTTGGTTTCCTTGCAATCGAATTTATCCTACCAGGAATGACGATTTGGCTTGCAAACCTTGGCTTAATTCTTCCAATTTAATGAAGCATAAGGAGAAAGAATGCTCGACTTTTTTAAGCAATTATCCCTTAAACGTTCAGCGTGGATCTTTTTGGCATTTTCCGCATTTGCCCTAGAATCCACCGCACTTTACTTTCAATACGGAATGGGTTTACAACCTTGCGTACTTTGTGTTTACGAACGTTTAGCTATGGTAGGGTTATTTATTGCTGGTTTTATCGGCGCCTTAGCCCCTAGTTCGCTTATTGTCCGCATTCTTGCTCTTATTGTGGGTTTATTTAGTGCAATCAAAGGATTAATGATTTCCATTCGTCACCTTGATTTACAAATGAACCCTGCGCCATGGAAACAATGTGAATTTATACCAAACTTTCCAGAAACGTTACCATTCCATAAATGGCTACCTGCGGTCTTCAATCCAACAGGCAGCTGTAACGAAAGCCAATGGTCACTTTTCGGCATCACGATGGTGCAATGGTTGGTATTTATTTTCGCTGTCTATGTCATTGTGTTGGGATTAATTACACTTTCACAAGTGAAGAAAAGTCGAAATCGACGTCTTATTTTTAAATAGTCTAATCACATACTAAAAAGCCTAGAGATATTTCTCTAGGCTTTTTTCTTACTGAAAGTCATTCTGTACTCAACATTATTCAAGAAAGAAATACCAATAAGGCATTAAGATCAACCAAATAAAGGCACTGAGAATAACAACAAATTTAAAACTGAAGTGTTTGGTTTTATGACGAAAGCGTTTCATCCCGCAATAAACACCAATAAATCCACCAAGAAGACTTAATAGAAAGAAAGTATTTTCAGAAATTCGCCAGCCGTGACGAACCGCGCGGACTTTGTCTTTCCACATTAAAAAATAAGCGGCGATATTTACCGCCGCTAACATCACCAATAAAAGCTGAATCAGCATTATGCGTAAACAAGAAGATCAAAAATAATAGTTCATTTTAACATATTGATCTGGTATTACGCCTCTCCTTTTGCATGAACAAACATCAAGTAAGGTGTTATTTTTATAGCATCTCACAGGCTTTTTCATATCCAGCTTCACAGGATTTTTTAAACCATTGAGCGGCAAGCTTGCTATTGCGTTTTGTGCCAAAGCCATTGTCATACATCGCACCTAAATTATACATTCCCTCAGGACTGCCGTTTTCAGCAGCAAGTTGGAAATACAAAAAAGCTTTGGCATCATCTTTTGGTGTGCCGAACCCATTAAAGTGAAGAATGCCTAACTCATTTTGCGCTTCACCGTTCCAACTTCCGCCTGCTAATTCATAACATTCCCGCGCAGCTTGGTAATCTTTAATGGTATCACTATAAGTATAAAGAAATCCAAGTTGGTAATAAGCTTCTTTAATGTCTTTTTTCGCAGCCTTTTTATACCATTTGATCGCTTCTAATTCATCTTTTCTGACTAAATCACCTGAACTATATTCAAATCCTAAATTATAGTAAGCCAGCCCATAACCTTGTTCTGCACTACGATGTAGCCATTTCATCGCCTCTTCGCTATTTTGTTCAACTCCTTCGCCTTTTGCATAGCGATTGTACAGACTATTTTGTGCATCAGCATCACCTTGTTCGGCGGCAGCTTTATACCATTTAAAGGCTTCTTCATAATTCTGTTCAATTTCATCACCTCGAACGTAAGCCATCGCTAAATCCTTTTGTGCCTCAAGATTGCCTTCTTTAGCTAGTTCAAGTAATGCACCAAAATCATCACGCACAGCAAGACGACTTTGCAGCTGTTGCACTGAGCGTTCGACATTCTCTCCTGATTCTTTTGCAAGTAGATAAAATTCTTTAGCCTTTTCTAAATTTTGTGACACATTACCTAGCCCATCCTGGTAAATCTCAGCCAATTCCCTAGCCGCATCCCTCATTTGGTATTCTGCTGCTAGCTCTAGCCATTTCAAGGCTTTCTGGCTATCTTGTTGAACACCCTCACCTCTTTTATAAGCATTACCAACATAGTAATAGGCATCAATTAAGCCATTTTCAGCGGCTTTTAAATACCATTTAAAGGCTTGTTTTTTATCCCCTCTGAAATCGTGTAAATTTGCTAAGCCATACATCGCATTAGGAAGCCCCATTTCAGCAGCTTTGGTTAGGTATTTTTGTGCTTCAGCATAATTAGTTGGAATATCCTCATGAGCGTTGTAGAGTGTCCCAAGGTTGTTATAAAGCGTCATTAAATTTTCATTGGTTAAATCTTGTTTATTTTTCTCAGCAAGCAAGTAATATTCCAATGCTTTAGGATAATTAATTGGAACTCCATATCCTATAACGCCATCATATACCTGCGCTAAGAGATATAAAACAAACCCATCATCGTCATATTTCTCTAGCATTTGCATGCCTTTAAATGTGTCTTGCCCCACACCAATGCCTAAAAGATAGAATCGTCCCAAATTGATTGTCGCTCGTTTATCGCCTTGACGAATGCCTTGCTCAAACCATTCTACTGATTTTTCGGGCTCACCCATATCATCATAAAGCGCACCAATATTATTTGCCGCTAATGGATAACCCAATGCATTCGCGCGGTGATATAACGTCATCGCTTTGTCATAATCAGCTTCTACCACCTCTCCAATATGATAAAAACGGCCTAACTGATACATTGCCTCAGCATCCCCTTGCTCTATACGTTGCTGTAAAGTTTTAAGGCTGTTTTTATCCTTTTTTCTAAATAAATTAAATAATGTTTTAAGCATGAACTTCCTTTGGAGAGATAAATGTATTTCAGTTGAGTACAAAAGTGCGGTCAGATTTTTAACCAAATTGGATAATAATCCTGCACCGTTGAAACCACTATCGTGGCAATTTGAGTAGGTATAATAGAGACTGGTTTTATCCAGTCTCTTTAGTATATTGATTAACGGAAAACTTTGCTTATATAAGCTTTCTCCATTTTTTGAGGATTAACTTTGACGACAATTCCTTCTTTTTCACTATTTAAATTGAAAAGAAAAACATCCTCACCACAAACTTCTACAAATAATGGATAGATCGATTTAGCTTTGAAGATTTTCTTACCTTCTTCTACAAGTGCTGTAAATTTTTCAGATTCTTCAGATGTGGTGACAACATCCTCTAAAGACTGATGGATTTTTTCGCCAAGCTCACCATTTACTTCAGTATGATAAACTGACTTACCACATTTTTTCTTATTTTCCTCTTGAGGTGTAATACTTAAATTAGCAGTTTTAGGAAAATGTTTTGCAGCTACACTTTGACTGTCAAATTTCCATTCGCCTTCATATTTTGTTAGATCAATTTCCGTATCAGCAAAGGCTGAAAAAGAAGCGATTGCAAAAGTTGCAGCAAGAAGCGTTTTAGTTAAAGTTTTCATCACTATTCCTTTAATACTTGAATATATTTACCATTCAGCCGAATAATATAGTATTTTATTCAACTATTCAATCAGTCAGAAAAATAGCACTATAACATCAACTAATTAGCTCTTACCTTTCCCTATAAATCATAAAAAAATTAAAATAAAAAACGGCAACATCCTTTACTGATGTTACCGTTTCTTTTAACAATGATTAAAAATTAGCTTGCGTAAACAGGAAGACGTTTGCAGATTGCCAATACTTTTTCTTTGGTTGCTGCAATCACTTGTTCTTCGTTTTCTTTGCCTAATGCATCTAATACATCACACATCCAGCCGGCTAACTCACGGCAGTCTTGTTCGTTAAAGCCACGACGAGTCACCGCTGGTGTACCAACACGAATACCAGAGGTCACAAATGGTTTTTGTGGATCATTTGGTACAGAGTTTTTATTCACTGTGATGTTCGCTTTACCTAACGCAGCATCAGCTGCTTTACCGGTTAAGCCTTGTTTAATGAAACTCACTAAGAATAAATGGTTTTCTGTGCCATTTGAAACCACGTCATAACCGCGTTGTTTAAACACTTCTACCATTGCTTTCGCATTTTTAATCACATTCGCTTGGTATTCTTTATAAGCTGGCTCTAACGCTTCTTTGAAACATACGGCTTTCGCTGCAATAATGTGAACTAATGGACCACCTTGGTTTGCAGGGAAAACAGAAGATTGTAAACGTTTATAAAGTTCTTCATCACCGCAAGAAGAAAGGATTAAACCACCACGTGGACCGCCTAAGGTTTTATGGGTAGTCGTTGTGACAACATGTGCATATGGTAATGGATTTGGATATAAACCTGCTGCGATTAAACCCGCAACGTGCGCCATATCCACAAATAAATACGCCCCCACTTCATCGGCGATTTCACGCATTTTTTTCCAATCTACGACTTGAGAATAAGCAGAGAAACCCGCTACAATCATTTTTGGTTTGTGTTCTAATGCTTTTTGACGGACATCTTCATAGTCGATTAAGCCATCAGCAGTGATACCATAAAGCACAGAATTATAGATTTTACCGGAGAAACTCACTTTCGCCCCATGGGTTAAGTGACCACCATGTGCTAAATCCATCCCTAGAATAGTATCACCTGCATTAAGTAATGCACCATATACCGCCGCATTGGCTTGAGAACCAGAGTGTGGCTGTACGTTTACATAATCCGCACCAAACAACTCTTTAGCACGATCAATTGCTAACTGCTCTACAATGTCTGCGTACTCACAACCGCCGTAGTAACGTTTACCTGGGTAGCCTTCAGCATACTTGTTAGTAAACTGTGAACCTTGCGCTTCCATTACGCGTGGGCTCGCATAGTTTTCAGATGCGATAAGCTCGATATGCTCTTCTTGACGACGATTTTCGCCCTGAATGGCTTGCCATAGAACCGGATCGTAATCAGCGATGTTCATACTTTTTTTAAACATTGTGTTTTCCTCGTTGTTTGCATTATTTGTGTATAGTTTACCTGTTTCCAAGTAAAAACTTAATCAAAAATTTCGATCATATTTTTCATTATTACAATGAAAAACATTCATTTATCTAAATCGAGCCTTTTTCTTTCACTAATTTCTCAATTAGTTTAACTTCTTTTGTTTTCTCGCCAGCACCCAGTTTATGGCATTGGCTGGTTTCTTTCGTATAGGTATTAAAATTAGTCATCCTTGTTGGGCTTTTCAGTTTAATCTTCATCTCCAAATGATTACCGCAGTTATTACAAGGTGAAACAAATTCCTTATCATATTCTTTAAATTCTGGAGATTGTTCAATAATTTTCGCAACTTCTGGTGAATGCGCTGTTTTAAATAGACGATCGGTAAAGTCATAACTTAACTTGCCATCACTTGCCTTCCATTTGGCTTTAGCTTGCAATAAATAACGCATCCAGCCTTCTTTTGTATCAATCTGTGAAATACCACGTAGAAGCACAGTTTGATCTGCGTGATAGGTGACATAATCAAAATGCTCAACAGGTAAAGGGGATTTAGCTGCAGGTTTTACATGGCAAATCCAATCGCCGACTAAGGCTTTTTCCTGTTCCGTTTGTTGATGTGCCGTTGCACATCCCGATAACAATACTGCGATAAAACTACTTAATACTAATTTTCTCATCATAATTCTCCTTTTATTAATCAGATCCCCGCATCTAAAAATAAAGTGCGGTTGAAATCGTATTTGTTTTTCTTAATCGACCCTATTTCTTGACAAACCACTTATCCAATAACTGAATGTCCTTGTCATTCTCTGTTACTCGTCGGCAGGTCGCATAATCCTTACCGAGAATAAGTTGATTGCCATTTTGTTTCAGCTCAATTGGCATATCCGTATGATTACCAGATTTACTATAAAATGCAGCCAACTGTTCTTTTTCTTGTTTTTGTAAAGCTTTATTTTGCTTGATGACTTTAGCCACATTTTTACTATGAGCCGGCACCATAGCACGATCGATAAAATCGAAACTCAAGACATTATTTTGAGCCTGCCATTTCACCTTACCTTTGGTTAAATAACGAATTGTGCTCTCTCTATCTAATTCAATGCTAGAAATGCCTCGCAATAGCCCGGTTCCATCAGATTTCAAAACAAAATGATCTAAACGATCATAAGTTTGTTTATCTTTCGTCGGGATAGTATGACAAATCCACTCGCCATCTAACGTTGAGCTTTGTGAAACATTTGAAGCCCCGGCACAACCTGTTAATAATACTGCGACGATACTACCCAATATTAACTTTCTCATAAGATACTCCTTTTATTGACTGTAGGGATAACATTCATCACTACAAAGTAGGGAAAATTTTGTTTAATCTGGAATACGCAAAAGGCGGCAGTTGCATAAATCATCACTTTCAAATTCTGATATTTCGCCTGCAACCTTATTTGGAATCGGGAATAAACGCACAGTTAGCGGTTTATTTAAGCGAAATGCCATCGTCCCCGTATCACGCATAATCGCCGCAATGCTTTCAGCCTTAGCATTTCCCGCCACAGGAACCGTATCTAAACCGATACCACATACAGCGCTATACGTCAGTAAAACACGAATATCAAAATAGTGTTTTTGTGTTCCTTCGGCTAAACCTAAATCTTCCGTCACCGCCAACATTAATCCGGAAAACCCAACCAATGGCACATGTTGGATTGATTTAAACACTTTTGTCAGTAAGGCAGAAACCTCTACAGAACCAGCCGCACCAAAATAAGGTAATCCCATTAATTCATAGATTTTTGTCATAGATGAACAATTTTTCGATGGTGCCGCCGAACTATCAATCCCTGCAAATTCAAATTCGCCCGATAATTTGACCGCACTTAGCATCTCTAACACTTGATCTACATGATATTGCAGCGCTTGCGACATTGCTCGATAACAATCCGCATAAAATTGATTATGAGACGATTTTGGTACAGATTTTAATACTTCGACTAATAAATCAGGTGTTTCTAACCCAATGACAAAACTATTTGGTAAATGACTTAGATGATAACCGGCAGGGAAATAAGGAATAAATGGCTTGCAATTAAAATTCACCGTAAAGTTAAAATTACCTTCGCCACGTGGTGTGATATTTGCAATTCGTTGTACCGCATAAACAGATTGTTCGATAAGTTCATTATCTAACACGCCATTCTCATCTAATGGCACATTGACACAAGCATTACACAAGTCACCATAAGCTGCGATTAACTCTGGCAATAACGTAATTTCCTCTTTATTTCTCGCCGCACCTATTGCAAATCGAAGACGAATTCCACTTTCATTAAATTTATTCAATAACTCCGTTAAATACTGCAAATCTGCTTTTGCTGTCTGCAAATTAGTTAAATCCAAATATTCCCCAAAGGGATTGGTAATCACTCGAATCGATTGCAAGGTATAACCTGCTTTCTGTACAGCAGGTAATAACAAATCCACATCACGTTTCACCGAATAAAGGGCGTCTTCCCATTGCGTTTTATCTTTATGTAAAGTCAGAAAAAAACTGATTGTGCGAAGACGACATAATTCTTTATTTTTATAATCCATTCGATCCCTTAACATTAAATGTCGTTATTTTTGCTGCTCACGTTCAACAGCACGATAGCCAATATCTCGACGATAAAAACGTCCAGACCATTGAATTTGCTCAGCGAGTTTTAAAGCTTTTTGTTGCGCTTCAAATACACTTTCGCCTAACGCAGTCACACAAAGCACGCGACCGCCGTTCGTGACTAACTTGCCTTCTTGTTCTGCGACGCCCGCTAAGAAAACTTTCTCATTTTCGACCGCACTTTGTGGCAAACCGGTGATTTCATCGCCCCTGCGATAATCACCTGGATAGCCTTCAGCAGCCAAAACAATACCCAAAGAAGATTTTGGATTCCATTGGGATTTCACTTCGTCCAATTTACCATCGCAAGCTTTAAGACAAAATCCTACCAGATCTGATTCAAGACGTAGCATGATCGGCTGGGTTTCTGGATCGCCAAAACGACAGTTAAATTCGATCACTTTCGGCTGACCATTCGGCATAATCATTAATCCTGCATATAGGAAGCCAGTATAAACATTGCCTTCCGCAGCCATACCATTGACCGTTGGATAAATCACTTCACGCATAATGCGATCATGAATTTCTGGTGTCACCACTGGTGCAGGTGAATACGCCCCCATACCGCCGGTATTCAAACCAGTGTCGTTTTCTCCCACGCGTTTATGGTCTTGACTAGTTGCCATAGGTTCGACGTTTTTACCATCTACCATGACGATAAAGCTGGCTTCTTCACCATCTAGAAACTCTTCAATCACCACTCGGCTACCCGCTTCACCAAAGGCATTGCCAGAAAGCATATCACGCACAGCTTCTTCCGCTTCTTGCAATGTCATTGCAACGATTACGCCTTTGCCCGCTGCCAAACCATCTGCTTTTACGACAATTGGCGCACCTTTTTCGCGCAAGTATGCCAATGCAAGTTCTACTTCAGTGAAGTTTTGATATTCTGCCGTTGGAATTTTGTGACGAGCGAGGAAATCTTTAGTGAATGCCTTTGAGCCTTCCAATTGCGCAGCTGCTTTAGTTGGCCCAAAAATTTTCAATCCAGCTTCACGAAATGCATCAACCACACCAATTACTAACGGTGCTTCAGGGCCAACAATGGTTAATCCAACTTGCTTATCTTGAGCAAATTTCACTAATGCGGGGATATCTGTTGCAGAAATATTCACGTTTTCTACTTTGTGTTCCAATGCGGTACCTGCGTTACCCGGTGCGACAAAAACTTTATCTGCTAATGGAGATTGTGCTGCTTTCCAAGCCAAGGCGTGTTCACGACCGCCATTTCCAATGATGAGGATGTTCATAATGCTCCTTGTATCTTTTTGAATTTAACCCCCTCTTTAGCAAAGAGGGGTAGGGGAGATTTGGCAGAAGTTATTTCAACCTCATAGTATATTTAGCATCGTTTAAATCTCCCCCCAGCCCCCTCTTTACGAAAGAGGGGGGAGGAATAAGTAAAAAAGTAATTCGCTTATTGAGCGAAGTTACGATATAAATTAATGTCTAAAATGACGCATTCCAGTTAATACCATCACCATATTATGTTCATCTGCTGCATCGATGACTTCTTGATCGCGCATTGAACCACCTGGATGGATAACACATTGAATTCCCACTTTCGCTGCTGCATCAATACCGTCACGGAATGGGAAGAATGCATCAGAAGCCATCACACAACCAGCTACGGTTAAACCTTCATCCTGAGCCTTAATACCCGCAATCTTCGCAGAATATACACGGCTCATTTGGCCTGCACCAATGCCGATAGTTTGATTGTCTTTGGCGTAAACAATGGCATTCGATTTCACAAATTTCGCCACTTTCCAGCAGAACAATAAGTCTTTTAGTTCTTGTTCAGTTGGCTGACGTTTACTTACCACTTTTAAGTCATCCACGCCAACCATGCCTAAATCCGCATCTTGTACTAATAAACCGCCGTTCACGCGTTTGAAATCTAAACGTTCAGAACGTGATGTCCATTCACCACATTCAAGTAAACGAACATTTTTCTTACGTTTCACGACTTCTTGCGCTTCAGCTGATACTTTCGGTGCAATAATCACTTCAACGAATTGGCGCTCCACGATTTCATTCGCAGTTTTTTCGTCTAATTCACGGTTGAAAGCAATAATGCCGCCAAATGCAGAAGTTGGATCGGTTTGGTAAGCACGGTTATAAGCTTCTAAAATATCTTTACCTAAAGCCACACCGCATGGATTGGCATGTTTAACGATCACGCAAGCCGGCTCATCAAATTCTTTCACGCATTCAAGTGCCGCATCGGTATCTGCAATATTATTGTAAGACAAAGCTTTGCCTTGTAATTGATGAGCGGTGGCTACGCTTGCTTCTTTCACATTTAAATCAACGTAGAAAGCCGCATTTTGATGGGAATTCTCGCCGTAACGCATGGTTTGTTTACGCACGAAGTTAAGATTTAAAGTACGTGGGAATTGACCGCACTTCGCATTCGCGTCTTCTTCCTCTGCTACATGATACGGTTTCACCATTTGTCCAAAATAGTTGGCAATCATAGAATCATATTGAGCGGTATGTTCAAATGCTTTAATCGCAAGGTCAAAACGAGTTTCAAGTGTTAGGCTGTTGTGGTGTTTATCCATTTCAGCAAGAATGTTGTTAAAATCATGATTATTCACCACGATCGCCACATCTTTATGGTTTTTCGCGGCAGAACGTACCATTGTTGGGCCACCGATATCGATATTTTCTACCGCATCAGCCAAAGTGCAATCCGGTTTAGCCACGGTGGCGGCAAATGGATATAAATTCACGACGACCATATCAATGCCTTCAATGCCATGTTGCTGCATGATAGCGTCATCTGTACCGCGACGACCAAGAATACCGCCATGTACTTTTGGATGTAAGGTTTTCACACGACCGTCCATCATTTCTGGGAATCCCGTATAATCAGACACTTCTGTCACCGGTAAACCATGTTGCTCCAATAATTTTGCGGTACCGCCTGTGGAAAGTAGTTTTACACCACGCTGTACTAAGCCTTGAGCAAATTCTACGATACCGGTTTTATCAGAAACACTCAGTAAAGCCTGACGAATTGGACGATCTGTCATTACATTTTCCTTTCATTAAATGGTTAAAAATAAGTGGGTGGAATTATAGCGCAAACGTTTGCGTTTATGTAGAAAAAATTTTCCTGGTAAGCGCACTTCAAGGTTCGACTGCTTATTATTTAGGAGGTTTAAAAAATAAAAAAGCCCGCAAAATGCGGGCAACCTAACAGTGTGAATAATGTGATTAGCGTTTGCGGTTATCTAAAGAAAATGCACCGGCACCCGCAAACACAAAATAGAAGAACACGAGAGAGTAAAGTAAAGCAAGTTCACCACCGTTCGCGATTGGGAAGAATAAATTCCCTTTACCTGCAACGTGCATAAAGAAATACGCATAAGCCATTTGACCTGAAAGGATAAATGCCGCTGGGCGAACAAATAAACCTAAAATTAATAGGATTGAACCAACAATCTCGATTACCCCACCGACGATCATCAGTGGATCGCCCACTGCGCCGTTACCGCCCGTCATCGAAATTGGGAATTCCCAGAATTTCGCTGTGCCGTGTAAGATAAACATATACGCGGCAACGATACGTAATAAAGCTAAAACATACGGAGAGTATTTTTCTAAGTTTTTCATAAAGTTTTCCTAATAAAAATAAAAAGTGATTTGAGAACGGGGTGTATATTAATGATTAATTCAAAGCCAAACAATACTTCAAATCGAAAAGGACTTTTTACGATTAGGAAATAATTTTACGCTTTACTAATTTTCTCAATCCATTGTAAAAACTCAACGGGCGGCATAAATCCGTTAACACGACTCCCCTCAATTTCTTTTCCATCTCGGTTAAAGAACAAAATAGTCGGTAAACCTAACACTTTATATTTTGTCATTAAAGCACGGTTTTCTTCGGAGTTTTTTGTCATATCAATCTGAAGGAGCAGCATATCACCAAAGGCTTTTTGTACACTTTGATCACTAAATGTTTCTTTTTCAAACTCTTTACAAGCCACACACCAATCCGCATAAAGATCGAGCATCACAAGCGGTTTGTTATTTTCCGCCAGAACTTGTTGCAATTCAGCTTCGCTTTTCACTTTCTTAAATTCAACATGAGAAACCGATTTATTTTCGACCGCACTTGTTGCTTGGCTTTCGCCCCACACCCAAGTTTGAAGCGGTTTCACACTAATCATAGCTGCCACTAAAAAGAGAATTCGGAATACCCAACCTGTACCATTTTTTGGCATTTGGAAAGCAAACCAAATGAAAAATGCGGTACCCAACATCGCCCATAATCTTGGAGTCCATTCATCCGGCAAAATACGAGAAATTAAGAATACAGGTAACGCGAGCATCACAAAGCCAAAGAGCTTTTTAACGGTTTCCATCCACACGCCTGATTTAGGCAGGATTTTATTCCCAAATAACGTGATTAAAATCAGCGGTACGCCCATCCCTAATGCGAGTAGATAAAGTGTAATTGCGCCAGTGAATAAATCACCACTCTGCGCCACGTAAAGCAAGGCGCCAGAAAGCGGTGCAGATGTGCAAGGCGAAGCCACAAGACCCGCAATCATCCCCATTAAGAACACGCCACCAAAGGCACCTGCTTTTTGCTGTTGGCTAAGTAAAGAGAGTTTTGTTTGTAAGGAGCTTGGGAGCTGTAAGGTAAATACACCGAACATCGACAAGGCTAACAAGACAAAGATGATTGATAAACCAATCATCACATAAGGATGTTGTAAAGCCACTTGGAATGGCAAACCAATTGCAGCCACAATCAAGCCTAATAAGGTGTAAGTCACCGCCATCCCCTGCACATACACAAAGCTTAATGCGAAAGCGCGCCACATATTAGGGCGTTGATTTTGACCAATCACAATCGCTGAAAGCAGTGGTAGCATTGGCAATACACAAGGGGTAAAGGCCAAACCTAATCCTAACAAGAAGAAACCAAATACTGCATATTTGCTGTTAAATAAACTTTCCGCTAAACGGTCTTGTTCTGCTTTGGGTTGTGCTGAAAGTGCGGTCGAGTTTTCCGATGTTTTTTCAGTATTAGCGACCTGTGCAATAGGCAAATCTGCCACTTTAATTTCTTTCACTTCAGGAGGATAACAAAAGCCCGATGTACAACCTTGGTAAGCAATTTCAACCACATCTTCGGCTTTTAATGGCGGGTGGCTTGCTTTAAAAATAGCTTGCACGGGCTTTTTGAAAATCTTCATTAAGCCAAAATAAGGATCGTTATAATCTTCAGGGGAAATAGAAAATATCGGCACATCAAATGATGAGGTTTCCTCTTGGTTGAGCTTCACGGAAATTTTCTCTTGATAGAGATAATACCCTTCTGCTATCGACCAATTGACGATCACATTTTCTTGATTCTCGCTTTTTGCAGCTGAAAATTGAAAAGCTTCATCCACTGGCAAGAAAGCCGGTTTCTTATCAAAAAGACCGGCTTGAGTGGAAAGTGCGGTAAAAATAAAAAATAAAAAAAGAAGAATTCGCTTCATCATAAAGTCCCAACTATTGTTCCTACTAAAATTCTAGCATAGATAAGCGGAATGTTAATAATTTATGACTTAGATCATAAAATTAAATGTAATTTAAACAATGACTGCACATTTCTGTTGTTACAGCAATGTTACAATTATAGAATATGCCCATAACGAAGTATAACAAGGAGCAATGAATGGCTACCCCAAAAATTCTCATCGTGGAAGATGAAGCGGTAACCCGTAATACGTTAAGAGGAATTTTTGAAGCTGAGGGCTATGAGGTATTACAAGCACAAGATGGTGCGGAAATGTATCGTCAGTTAAACTCAGAAATGGTCAATCTCATCGTATTAGATATCAACTTACCTGGTAAAAATGGTTTATTACTGGGGCGTGAATTACGTGAGAAAGCTGCGATTCCATTAATCTTCCTCACGGGGAGAGATAACGAGGTCGATAAAATTTTAGGCTTGGAAATTGGGGCAGATGATTATCTCACTAAACCATTTAACCCAAGAGAACTCACCATTCGTGCACGAAATTTATTGCATCGCACCATGACACTAAATGGCAAAGAAACCCATTTACAACGTGAGAACTATCGTTTTAATGGTTGGACGCTGGATTTAAATAGCCATAATTTAATTACACCAGAAGGCACTGAATTTAAGCTGCCTCGCAGTGAATTCCGTGCCATGTTGCATTTCTGCGAAAACCCTGGCAAATTGCAAACTCGTGAAGAATTATTGCTAAAAATGACGGGACGTGAATTAAAACCACAAGATCGTACCGTGGATGTAACAATTCGTCGCATTCGAAAACATTTTGAAGATCATCCTAATACCCCTGAAATCATTGCTACCGTGCATGGCGAAGGCTATCGTTTCTGTGGTGAGTTAGAAGAATAATCTATCATTTAGTAATAGAAGGCTGAGTCAAATCAGCCTTTTGTTTTTTGCTATCCACGGCGAGATTCGGTAAAATCAACGCCAATTTACGATTAATGAACAACGGATAACAATGACCAAGAAGAAAGTCAAAGTCGGCTCCAACACCATTGCGTTAAATAAACGAGCAAGACACGAATATTTTATTGAAGATGAAATTGAAGCCGGCCTTGAATTACAAGGTTGGGAAGTGAAATCAATGCGCGCAGGTAAAGCCAATATCAGCGACAGCTATATCATTTTTAAAAACGGGGAAGCCTATTTATTTGGTGCGGCCATTCAACCATTAAGCTTGGCTTCTACCCACGTGGTTTGCGATCCGACGCGTACGCGAAAGCTTTTATTGAATAAACGTGAACTGGATAATCTTTTCGGTAAATCAAGCCGTGATGGTTTTACCATTGTTGCCCTTTCTCTTTATTGGAAAGGTGCTTGGGCAAAGATCAAAATCGGTCTTGCGAAAGGTAAAAAACAACATGATAAACGTGATGATATTAAAGAGCGTGAATGGAAAGTAGCGAAAGAGCGTATTATGAAAAATGCACATCGTGGATAACTCTCCCTCCAAACTGACAAAATGCCTTTCAATCGAAAGGCATTTTTCTTTTTCTCAATATGAAAAAAATTCTCATAGCCATGAATAAAATTATATTGATAATCATTCTCTTTTGAATTAGTATCTTCGCCCAATTCTTTTCGTTATATAAGGAGCTCTAATGAAAAAAGGCATTCACCCTGAAAATTATCGTACTGTTTTATTTTATGATTCCAACGCAAAACAAGGCTTTCTCATTCGTTCTTGTGCTAAAACCAACAACACCATGAAATGGGAAGATGGTAATGAATACCCTGTATTTATGTGCGATACCTCATCTGCTTCTCACCCATTTTATACTGGTAAAACTCGTCAAATTGGTAATGAAGGTCGTGCAAGTGAATTTGCAAGCCGTTACGGTAAATTTGGCGCATTTAAATCAAAATAGGAATATTCAATGAAAGTATTATCTTCACTCAAAAGCGCAAAAAACCGTCCTGGCTGCAAAATTGTTCGTCGCCACGGTGTCGTTTATGTCATTTCGAAAACCAACCCTCGCTTTAAAGCACGTCAAGGTGGGAAAAAGAAAGGTTAACCCCAATAAAAAAGAGCGGTCAAATTTCCGCTCTTTTTTTCATTTAGGCATTAAGGTTTATAAATAAACTCAACGCCTTCTTCATCTTCTTCGTCCCAATCATCCCAGTCGTCATCTTCATCATCAAATTGATGTTCAGCGAGCTGTTCTTGATGGTAATCTTCCCATTTGAATTTCACTTCTTCCGGTTTATTTTCTTCTATTTCAACGTCACGCGGATTCGCTTCAATGAAATCCATAATATCACGACAAAGTGGTGGCACATTTTTACCGGTTGCGGCGGAAATAAGGTGATAGCCTTCTTCCCAACCAAGACGTTCGGTAATCTCTTGAGCACGTTCATGCGCCTCTTCTTCTGTCATCGTATCAATTTTGTTGAAGACTAACCAGCGCGGTTTATCTGCCAATTTTTCGCTATATTGGAATAATTCTGACTCGATGATCGCAATATTATCTGCAGGATCGGATTCATCAATTGGGTTAATATCCACTAAATGAATTAACACACGACAACGTTCCAAGTGTTTTAAGAAACGAATTCCTAAACCTGCACCATCTGATGCGCCTTCAATCAATCCAGGAATATCTGCCACTACAAAGCTATGGCTCTCATCCACTTTCACTACGCCTAAACTTGGCACTAAAGTGGTAAATGGATAATCAGCGACTTTTGGTTTTGCAGCTGAAACGGCACGAATAAAAGTGGATTTACCTGCATTTGGTAAGCCTAACATCCCGACATCCGCAAGAAGCATTAATTCTAATAATAAATCGCGTTTTTCACCTGGTGTCCCCATAGTTTTTTGGCGAGGTGCACGGTTCACCGAAGATTTAAAACGTGTATTACCTAAACCATGATAACCACCTTTCGCCACTAACATTTTCGCTCCATGCTTTGTTAAATCTCCAAGCACTTCTTTAGTATCATTATCAATTGCACGCGTTCCCACCGGCACACGTAACGTAATATCTTTACCGCGGCGACCAGTACAATCGGAGCTGTGACCATTCTCACCGCGTTCTGCGGCAAAACGTTTCGTAAAGCGATAATCGATCAAGGTATTTAAGTTTTCGTCTGCAACCAAATAAACATCACCGCCATCACCGCCATCACCGCCATCAGGGCCACCTTTGGGGATAAATTTTTCACGGCGGAAACTTACACAACCGTTTCCACCATCCCCTGCTTCCACACGAATCAGGGCTTCATCAATAAATTTCATAAAAACTCTCCAATATTTAACCGCACTTTACTTTGATTGCGGTAATAACTTATGTCCGATTGCCGACAAAATTGCTCCGCATACTACAACAAACGCCCCGATATAGCTAATCATATTTAATTCTGGCGCGGCAAAATTATCAGGGCTCGCATAATGCGCAAGATGAGCAAAGAAAATAGTAAATAGCGGTACCAAGGTAATCACAACGCTTACTTTAGAAACTTCCCAACGATTAAGGGCTTCAGCATAAGCGCCATAACCAAATAAGGTATTTAAACAACAATAAACCAAACAACCAAACGCTAACGGGCTGAGTTCTCTCACTTGGGAAAATTCAGCAACAGGCGTAAATACCAAAAGACAACCGAAATAAATCATTAATAAAATTTGTGGTGAACTAAAACGGCGAAGCATTAATTTCTGTGCCATACCATAAGCAACCCAAATTAACGAGCCGGCCAGACTTAATAATACGCCCGTTAAATAGCGACTTTCCCCTTGAAACCCATCTAGCCTATCATTGAAGAAAAGCACTAACCCTACAAGTAATAAGACTAAACCTATTTTTTGGTGTAATCCAAGCTTTTCTTTAAAGACAAAAAGACCGCAAATCAACATGCCAAAAGAGGAAAAGTGAATAAAAATTTGAGCCGAAGAAGGATCGATAAACTTAAGTGAGCTATTAAATAAGAAGAAGTTGCCAGACAATCCTATGACACCAATTACTACCAACCAAATAAATTGACCACCTTTCAAAAATTGTGGCAATTTTTTCTTATAGGCAAGCAAAATAAAGAGTGCTAGAAATGCCACAATAAAGCGATACCACACGATCGTTTGTGGCGTCATCACGGATAAAACCTGTTTTAACGCAATAGGTAAAGATCCCCATGCCATCGCTGTAATTAAAGCAAATAGAAATCCTAAAAGAGGTTGTTGTTTCATGATGTCTTCCTTTATTTGGCTAAAGCACAGTTAGGAATTCAGGTAAATTTCATTCTAAGAAATATTGAAAAGAATGAATGACAGTGCCAAGATAACAGATTTGATTAATGATTGTAAATCAAAGGTAAGAAAACAAAGAAAACGCCCCACAGATAATGCGGGGCGTTTATCAAATCAGATGTAAAATTATTCAGTTACAATACTTACGTATTTACGGCTTTTCTCGCCTTTAACTTCAAATTTTACTTTACCGTCAGCGGTAGCAAATAAGGTGTGGTCACGACCCATACCTACGTTGTTACCTGCGTGGAATTTAGTACCACGTTGACGTACAATGATGCTACCTGCTAATACAGATTCGCCACCGAAACGTTTAACACCAAGGCGTTTAGCTTCAGAATCACGACCGTTACGAGTTGAACCACCAGCTTTTTTAGTTGCCATCTACTTGATCTCCTCTGAAATTATGCTTGAATCCCAGTGATTTTCACTTCTGTGAACCACTGACGATGACCTTGTTGTTTACGGCTGTGTTTACGACGACGGAACTTAACGATTTTAACTTTATCGCCACGACCTTGTGCCACAACTTCAGCCACTACCTTCGCGCCAGCTACTACTGGTGCACCAATTTTAACATCTTCACCATTAACGACCATCAACACTGAGTCGAACTCAACTGTTGCGCCAGTTGCAAGTTCAAGTTTTTCTAAACGAACGACTTGACCTTCGCTCACACGGTGTTGTTTACCGCCACTTTGGAAAACTGCGTACATAAATACTCCGCTATAAATTGTGCTTCTCCGTTACTATTTTCGGTCCGCACTTCAAAATTCATATAAATAGGTCGCAAATTCTACGGAAAAAACAACTCGATCGCAAGCACTTATTTGCAATAAAATAAAAAAAAGCGCTTTTCCTCGAGCTTAATTTCAAAAACCTTGAAAAATCGGGTAAAATTCACCGCACTTTCTTTTATATACACAACCATCGAACCAAATGAAGATGAACAAACAAGATTTAATGGATATGCATGCCATCCAAGCATTAACAGATGCGGATATGCAGAAAGTCAACCAAGCCATTTTAGCACAAATTAACTCCGATGTGCCGATGGTTAATCAGCTTGGTTTTTATATTGTGCAAGGTGGCGGAAAACGTATTCGACCACTTATTGCGGTTTTAGCGGCGCGTGCATTAGGTTACGAAAGCGACAAAGTGGCGACTTGTGCTACCTTTGTGGAATTTATTCACACCGCATCTTTATTACATGATGATGTGGTGGATGAATCGGATATGCGTCGTGGTCGCGCAACGGCAAACTCTGCCTTTGGTAATGCCGCTAGCGTATTAGTGGGTGACTTCATTTATACTCGTGCATTCCAATTAGTGGCGCAATTACAATCGCTAGATATTCTTCGCATTATGGCAGATGCCACCAACGTGTTGGCTGAAGGTGAAGTTCAACAATTGATGAACGTGAACGATCCGGATACCACGGAAGAAAGCTATATGCGTGTGATTTATAGTAAAACGGCACGCTTATTTGAAGTGGCAGCACAATCTGTGGCGATTGTTGCTGGTGCTGAAAAATCAATTGAAACCGCATTTCAAGAATATGGTCGCTATCTTGGTACCGCATTCCAATTAGTGGATGACGTGCTAGATTACAGTGCTAACGCTGCGGCATTAGGTAAAAATGTGGGTGACGACCTCGCCGAAGGTAAACCGACTCTTCCTTTATTACACGCAATGCGTCACGGCAATCCACAACAAGCCGCGCTTATTCGTGAAGCTATTGAACAAGGCGGAAAACGTGATGCGATCAATGACGTACTTGCAATTATGGCAGAACATAAATCTCTCGACTACGCAATGGATCGTGCAAAACAAGAAGCTCAAAAAGCGGTTGATGCCATTGCCTTATTACCTAAAAGCGAATACAAAAAAGCCTTAATTTCACTGGCTTATTTATCGGTAGACCGAACTTATTAATATGACTGAAGAACAAATTCAACCGCAAAGTGCGGTCGATTCTCAACCTAAATTTCAAAAACCACGTAAACAAAAAGTGTGCAAGGATCCCAATGCGCCTTTTATTCGTGAAAAACTCGAATTACCTGAAGGGCATAATAAGCTACTTCTCCACTCTTGCTGTGCGCCTTGCTCAGGTGAAGTGATGGAAGCCATTTTGGCCTCAGGTATTGAGTTTACGATTTATTTTTACAACCCGAATATTCATCCATTAAAAGAATATTTAATTCGCAAAGAAGAAAACATCCGTTTCGCCCAAAAATTTGGGATTCCATTTATCGATGCAGACTACGATCGCCAGCAATGGTTTGATCGCGCAAAAGGTATGGAATGGGAGCCTGAACGTGGTATTCGTTGCACCATGTGTTTTGATATGCGTTTTGAAAAAGCCGCTGAATATGCTCATGAACATGGTTTCCCTGTATTTACTAGCTGTCTTGGTATTTCCCGTTGGAAAGATATGGATCAAATTAATGGTTGTGGTCACCGTGCGGCTGAAAAATATGATGATGTGATTTATTGGGATTACAACTGGCGTAAAGCTGGAGGATCGCAACGCATGATCGAAATCAGTAAGCGTGAACGTTTTTATCAACAGGAATATTGTGGCTGTGTTTATTCTTTACGAGACAGCAATAAATGGCGTGAAGAAACAGGGCGACAAAAAATTGAAATTGGTAAACTCTATTACACGCCAGACTAAAAAACACATAAAAAAGAACCGCACTTTCAACATGCGGTTCTTTTTTATTTAATCTACGATGGTACGCCCACCTAATGCATTCTCTAAAGAATGATCTAACTGCTGAATTCGCGTACATAACACGTTTTCAATCTGGGCATTTTTATTTTTTTCTTGGGTTAATTCAAAACTTAAATTCAAGGCAACAATAGAAAGCACACGGTCTAATTGTAATAAACCTGTACGCTCTTTCATTTCAGACACTTGAAGATCTAAATTACGCGCCGCTTGACGCAAAATCTCTTCTTGTTCTGCAGGGACATTCAAGCGCAGCACTTGCCCTAATACAACAACTTCAACCAGTTTTAATGACATGTTATTCCCTTATGTTGAATGCTCAAGTGAGCCTATTATGCCACAGCCAAACGCCTTCGTCATAATTTTTACGTTTAATTGACCGCACTTTATCCGTTCGCCCCATTTCGCAATTTACGCTATAATGCGACACTTTTCATTATTTTTGAACGGAATATTTATGCCAACTATCGCTCCTAATCCATTAGTCCTAGTGGACGGTTCATCTTATTTATATCGTGCTTTTCATGCATTTCCGCCACTCACCAATTCAGCCGGCGAACCAACCGGTGCCATGTACGGTGTATTAAATATGCTTAAAAGTCTGATTTCGCAAGTGCAACCGAGCCATATTGCGGTTGTCTTTGATGCAAAGGGCAAAACTTTCCGTGATGAAATGTTTGAACAATATAAATCCCATCGTCCACCGATGCCCGACGACCTACGCAAACAAATTCAACCGTTACACGATATTATCCGTGCCCTTGGCATTCCTCTTTTAGTCATTGAAGGTGTTGAAGCTGATGATGTCATCGGTACCTTAGCGGTAGCGGCTTCCAAAGCTAATCAAAAAGTCTTAATCAGCACCGGCGATAAAGACATGGCGCAGCTAGTGGATGACAACATTATGTTGATTAACACCATGAATAACACCTTATTAGATCGCGAGGCCGTGATTGAAAAATACGGTATTCCACCAGAACTCATCATCGATTACTTAGCGCTAATGGGCGATAGCGCCGATAATATTCCAGGCGTATCGGGTGTCGGTGAAAAAACCGCACTTGGTCTCTTGCAAGGTATCGGCAGCATGGCAGAAATTTATGCCAACTTAGACAAAGTGGCTGAATTGCCAATTCGTGGGGCAAAAAAATTAGGTGATAAATTATTGTCTGAAAAAGAAATGGCCGACTTATCCTATCGCCTTGCCACGATCAAAACCGATGTTGCCCTCGATATTACGCCAGAGCAACTCACTCTTGGCGCAAGCAATAATGATCAACTCACTGAATATTTCGGCCGTTATGAGTTTAAACGTTGGCTCAATGAAGTGATGAATGGTACGGATTCCATCACCAATAATAACGAACAACCGACCAAGATTAATCACTATCAAGCTACACCAGCGCTCGCTCAAGACAATAGCGAGGAAGCATTACCACCAATTCAAATTGATCGTAGCCGTTATGAAACCTTACTCACTGAAGCGGATTTAAATCGTTGGATGGAAAAACTCAAGCAAGCCAAACTTTTTGCCCTAGATACAGAAACCGATAATTTAGATTATATGGCTGCCAACTTAGTGGGGATTTCCTTTGCGTTAGAAAACGGTGAAGCAGCTTACTTACCGCTGCAATTAGATTATTTAGGTGCACCAAAAACCCTTGAAAAAACAACCGCACTTTCGCTGTTAAAACCGGTTTTAGAAAATCCAGCCATTCAAAAAGTCGGGCAAAACTTCAAGTACGATCTCACTATTTTCGCCCGTAATGGCATTGATGTGCAAGGTGTGGCTTTCGATACCATGCTCGAATCCTATGTGCTCAATAGCACTGGTCGTCATAATATGGATGATCTAGCGAAACGTTATTTAGGGCATCAAACCATTAGTTTTGAAGAAATTGCAGGCAAAGGTAAAAATCAGCTGACCTTTAACCAAATTCCATTAGAACAAGCCGCCGAGTACGCTGCGGAAGATGCTGATGTAACAATGAAACTGCAACAAGTGCTATGGGAAAAACTCTCTAAAGAACCCACTCTTGAAAAACTCTTTAAAGAAATGGAATTGCCATTGTTAGGCGTACTTTCCCGTATGGAACGTCGCGGTGTCTTAATTGATAGCGATGCGCTATTCCTGCAATCTAACGCAATCGCTAACCGTTTAAGTGAATTAGAAGAACAAGCCTATGTCTTGGCGGGTCAGCCATTTAATTTAGCTTCCACCAAACAATTGCAAGAAATTTTGTTTGATAAATTAGGTTTACCAGTCATTCAAAAAACACCAAAAGGTGCGCCATCCACCAACGAGGAAGTGTTGGAGGAACTCGCATTTAGTCATGAATTACCGAAAGTGTTAGTAGAACATCGTGGGCTAAGCAAACTAAAATCCACCTACACTGACAAATTGCCACAAATGGTGAATCCGCAAACGGGTCGAGTGCATACTTCCTACCATCAAGCGGTGACAGCCACAGGTCGTCTTTCATCAAGCGATCCAAATCTGCAAAACATTCCGATTCGTAATGAAGAAGGTCGCCGTATTCGTCAAGCTTTTATCGCCCGCGAAGGATTTACTGTTGTTGCGGCCGACTATTCACAAATCGAACTACGCATTATGGCGCACCTATCTCAGGATCAGGGCTTAATTAACGCCTTTACCCAAGGCAAAGATATTCACCGATCTACTGCGGCAGAAATCTTTGGTGTCGCACTAGATGAAGTGACGTCCGAACAACGCCGCAATGCCAAGGCGATTAACTTCGGTTTAATTTACGGTATGTCAGCCTTTGGCTTATCGCGCCAACTCGGTATTGGCCGTGCGGATGCCCAGAGCTATATGGATTTGTATTTCAAACGCTATCCAGGCGTACAAACTTTTATGCATGATATTCGTGAAAAAGCTAAAGCCCAAGGCTATGTGGAAACCCTATTCGGCCGTCGTTTATATCTGCCGGATATTAACTCCTCTAATGGTATGCGCCGTAAAGCTGCCGAACGTGTCGCAATCAATGCACCGATGCAAGGCACCGCCGCAGACATTATCAAACGTGCCATGATTCAATTGGATCAAACACTACAAAACGATCCCGATATTGCGATGATTATGCAGGTACATGATGAATTGGTGTTTGAAGTGCGGTCAGAAAAAGTTGCGTTTTATAGCGAGCTCATCAAAACACAAATGGAAAGTGCAGCCGATTTAGTCGTGCCACTGATTGTAGAAGTGGGTCAAGGTACGAACTGGGATGAGGCTCACTAACAAATTTAGTCATGAATAAAGTTATTAGAAGTCACCTCTTTACGGCTGAACGCGCTTGGGGCTCCCTTGATATTACCAATATTAATGGCATTTCCGTTCGTCTTCACTGGACAGACAAACCTTACAAATGGCATATCAATGACGGTGAAGAGGTCTTTGCGGTCATGGATGGGACGGTGGAAATGCACTACAAAGAAGAGGGTCAAGAGAAAGCCGTATTGCTCCATACGGGTGATATTTTTTATGCGGGTATCGGTACCGAACATGTTGCTCATCCACAAGGTGAAGCGCGCATATTAGTCATAGAGAAAGAAGACAGCATTTAGCAGATAAAAAAGAATTTTATGAATCAAGAAAGACTCAACGAAATCGAAAAACCATTACTTCACCTTGTGGAACGCGATGTGGTTCCGGCACTTGGCTGTACTGAACCTATCTCTTTGGCGCTTGCAGCAGCAACAGCGGCTAAATATTTAGGCAAAACACCGGAGCGTATTGAAGCTAAGGTGTCACCAAACTTAATGAAAAATGGATTAGGCGTTGCGGTACCTGGAACCGGCATGGTGGGCTTGCCTATTGCCGCGGCGATTGGTGCTTTAGGCGGAGATCCTGAGGGTGAGTTGGAAGTGTTAAAACACATCACACCAGAACAAGTATCCCAAGCCAAGGCGATGCTTGATAACAAGCTCGTCAATGTCGATATTCATCAAACCGAGCATATTTTATATTCTGAAGCTGTGTTGTTTTCAGATAATGACCGAGTGAAAGTAGCCATTCAAGATCAACACACCAACATCATTTTGATTGAAAAAAATGGCGAGGTCATTTTTGAGAAAGAACAGGATGAATGTGCGGATTGCGACCCTTATGATATTTTCAAGCAGGTGAGCGCACGTGAAATCTTTGGATTTTCTTGTGAAGTTGAGCTCAATAAAATCCACTTTATCGGACAGGCTGCCGCCCTTAACCGAGCGCTGTCTAACGAAGGATTACGCGAAAATTACGGTTTACACATTGGCAGAACGTTACGCAAACAAGTTGGTAGTGGCTTAATGTCAGACGATTTACTCAGCAAAATTATGATCGAAACCACTGCAGCCTCCGATGCGCGTATGGGCGGGGCTACATTGCCAGCAATGAGTAATTCAGGTTCAGGTAACCAAGGTATTGCCGCGACTATGCCCGTGGTTGTGGTCGCCGATTATTTAAACGTGAGTGAAGAAAAACGCCTCCGTGCCCTCTTCTTATCACACTTAATGGCCATTTATATCCACAGTAAATTACCCAAACTGTCTGCCCTTTGCGCAGTAACAACCGCATCAATGGGAAGCTGTGCGGGTATTGCCTATTTACTTACGGGGAAATTTGAAACCGTGAGCATGGGGATTTGCAGTATGATCGGCGATATCAGTGGCATTATCTGTGATGGTGCATCTAATAGCTGTGCAATGAAAGTTTCCACTAGCGTGGCTTCTGGCTATAAATCAGTTCTCATGGCAATGGATGAAACCCATGTTACGGGTAATGAAGGTATCGTTGAACACGATCTCGATCGCACTATCGACAATCTATGCTCAATTGCCTCTAAGAGTATGCATCATATCGATCGCCAAGTAATTGAAATTATGGTGAGTAAACCCTGTCCTTAATGTCGTGATCACTTACGATAAAGTGCGGTCAGAAAAACACACAAATTTCTGACCGCACTTTTTTTATATCAAAAAAACATATTTTCTAGCCAAAAGTTATTGGCGTCACCTTCTTATTTTTTTAGAAAATACCGACCTACTTAGTTTTAAAAGAGAAGGAATATTTATGCTTTTAACCGGATTACTTTGCGGAATTTTACTCGGATTTGTGATGCAGCGAGGGCGCTTTTGTATTACTGGCGCATTTCGCGATATGTATGTCACCAAAAATAACAAAATGTTTGTAGCCCTTCTATTGGCGATTACCGTGCAATCCATCGGTTTCTTTCTCTTAAAAGAAATCGGTGTTTTAAATGTTGATCCGGCTGAAAACTTTGCCTTTTTAGCGGTGATTATCGGTGCCTTTGTGTTTGGCATCGGTATTATTCTTGCTGGAGGTTGTGCGACAGGTACGTGGTACCGTGCTGCGGAAGGCTTAGTCGGCAGCTGGGTTGCGTTATTCACTTATATGTTGTTAAGTGCCATCATGCGTACTGGCCCATTAGGCGAATTCAATAAAACTTTACGCAGTATCAATATTGAACAACGCAACATTTACGATACATTCGGTATCTCACCTTGGTGGTTAGTCGCATTATTAACTTTAGTGACGGCTTTCTATGTGTACAAACACCTCAGCAAACCAAGCGTAAAAGTCGCAGCATTAAAACCAAAGAAAACGGGGCTTGCTCATTTATTATTTGAAAAACGCTGGCACCCATTTTTCTCTGCTGTGTTAATCGGATTAATCGCGCTTGCGGCTTGGCCACTCAGTGTCGCTACAGGTCGTGAGTTTGGACTTGGGATCACTGGTCCCTCAGCCAATATCATGCAATTCCTCGTTACTGGCGACGGTAAATTTATTAACTGGGGCGTATTCTTAGTCTTAGGGATTTTTATTGGATCATTCATCGGTGCGAAAGCGAGCAATGAATTCCGTGTCCGTGTACCGGATGCCACTACGATTCTACGCAGCGGACTCGGCGGTATTCTCATGGGCATCGGTGCAACCCTTGCGGGTGGCTGCTCTATCGGTAATGGCTTAGTCGAAACCGCCTTTTTCTCTTGGCAAGGTTGGGTATCATTGCCATTGATGATTTTCGGCACCTGGGTGGCCGCCTACTTCACCATTATCCGTCCACAACGTTTAAAATTAGCAAAAGCATCATAAGGAGTTTATATGATCGTTAAATTACCAACACTCGGCCTTGTTTGCCCCTTTCCTCTCGTTGAAGCCAAGGAAGCTATGGCTAAGTTAAATAAAGGCGATGGCCTAGAAATTGAATTCGACTGCACACAAGCCACTGAAGCCATTCCCGCTTGGGCGGCTGAAGAAGGTTATGAAGTGACAAACTTCGAACAAATTGATGATGCGAAATGGTCAATTACGGTGATTAAATAATAAAAAAGTGCGGTCAGAAAAATATATAAATTTCTGACCGCACTTTTGCTTTAATGAATCGAAATAATTAAATCAATTCTACTGGTACTTTCACTACCAGTTTTTTCACAAAACTTGATTTACCGTTTACAGTGCAACCCGGCTTATGGGGCTCATAAGGGAAAAAGACAGCGAACATTTTTGGTAAAAGTGTCACCGTGCTTTTATTTTCAATTTGTGGGGTAAGTTGGTAGTCATCAGCGTCACGATATTCATCGTATAAGCTGAGATTTGGATAAGTCGCGCTTACTTCAACATTTTCTTCCCCACGAATAAGTAATTGAATATCTAGATATTTGTGGTGAAGTTCAGCTTGTTTGCTATCCGCTTCAACCGTATCAAATTCCATGACATTCATATAGACTTGCTCATTTAAATCATGACGACCATTTTCTAATGCTTCAAGATCTAAAGTATTGAGATGATCGCAAATGTCCGCGATAACTTTTGGTAAACCCACTTTGAAATTTGGGTTATTTAATGCACTGATAATCATAGTGTCTCCTTACGTATGTATTTGTATGAGAATATGATAACAAGTTGCTTATATTAAATAAAGTTACCAATAAATTTAAAACTCTGTATAATAAGCGAGCTTTATTTTCTGCATTAGCGTGCGGCTATCAAAAGAGATTTTTAAACGCCCAAAGTGCGGTCATTTTTTCGAAAGATTTCTTTTGCTAGTCGCAATCTGGAAAATAAAGCTTTGTTTTAAATATTATTTTGAAGGAAAACATTGTGAATCCAATTGTTAAACAATTTAAATACGGTCAACATACCGTTACTCTAGAAACCGGCGCAATTGCACGTCAAGCAACTGCTGCGGTTATGGCAAGCATGGACGATACCACGGTATTCGTGACTGTTGTTGCTAAAAAAGATGTGAAAGAAGGTCAAGACTTCTTCCCATTAACCGTAAACTACCAAGAGCGTACTTATGCGGCAGGTAAAATCCCGGGTGGTTTCTTTAAACGTGAAGGTCGTCCATCTGAAGGTGAAACATTAATTGCACGTTTAATCGACCGTCCAATTCGTCCATTGTTCCCAGAAGGTTTCTTCAACGAAATCCAAGTTGTGGCAACTGTGGTTTCTGTCAACCCACAAATCAGCCCAGACTTAGTGGCAATGATCGGTGCTTCTGCAGCATTAACCTTATCTGGTGTACCTTTCAATGGTCCTATCGGTGCAGCGCGCGTTGGTTTTATCGACAACCAATTCGTATTAAACCCAACTATGGCCGAACAAAAACAAAGCCGTTTGGACTTAGTGGTTGCGGGTACTGACAAAGCCGTATTAATGGTTGAATCTGAAGCTGACATTTTAACTGAAGAACAAATGTTAGCGGCGGTAGTATTCGGTCATCAACAACAACAAGTTGTGATTGAAGCAATCAAAGAATTTGCAAAAGAAGCGGGCAAACCACGTTGGGATTGGGTTGCGCCACAACCAAACACAGATTTAATCAACAAAGTAAAAGCGATTGCTGAAGCACGTTTAGGCGATGCATACCGCATTACTGAAAAACAAGCACGTTACGAACAGATCGATGCGATTAAAGCGGATGTGATTGCACAAATCACAGCTGAAGATGAAGAAATCAGCGAAGGTAAAATCGTGGATATTTTCACCGCACTTGAAAGCCAAATCGTTCGTGGCCGTATCATTGCAGGTGAACCACGTATTGATGGTCGTACCGTTGATACCGTTCGTGCATTAGATATTTGTACTGGTGTATTACCACGTACTCACGGTTCTGCAATTTTCACCCGTGGTGAAACGCAAGCATTAGCCGTAGCGACTTTAGGTACTGAACGTGATGCACAAATCATTGATGAATTAACAGGTGAACGTCAAGATCACTTCTTATTCCACTACAACTTCCCTCCATACTCTGTAGGTGAAACCGGTATGATCGGCTCACCAAAACGTCGTGAAATCGGTCACGGTCGTTTAGCAAAACGCGGTGTCGCTGCGGTTATGCCAAGCCTTGCAGAATTCCCGTATGTCGTGCGTGTTGTATCTGAAATCACTGAATCTAACGGTTCTTCTTCTATGGCATCTGTATGTGGTGCGTCTTTAGCATTAATGGATGCGGGTGTACCAATCAAAGCAGCTGTTGCAGGTATCGCAATGGGCTTAGTGAAAGAAGAAGAAAAATTTGTGGTTCTTTCAGATATCTTAGGTGATGAAGACCACTTAGGTGATATGGACTTTAAAGTAGCAGGTACACGTGAAGGTGTCACTGCACTTCAAATGGACATCAAAATTGAGGGTATCACCCCTGAAATTATGCAAATTGCATTAAACCAAGCGAAAGGTGCACGTATGCACATTCTTGGCGTAATGGAACAAGCAATCCCTGCACCACGTGCAGATATTTCTGACTACGCGCCGCGTATTCACACCATGAAAATTGATCCGAAGAAAATCAAAGATGTTATCGGTAAAGGTGGTGCAACTATCCGTGCATTAACTGAAGAAACGGGTACTTCTATCGATATCGATGATGATGGCACAGTGAAAATCGCCGCAGTAGATAGCAGTGCAGCGAAAAATGTGATGGCACGTATTGAAGAAATTGTTGCTGAAGTTGAAGCGGGCGCAATTTACAAAGGTAAAGTGACTCGTCTTGCTGACTTCGGTGCATTCGTGGCTATCGTAGGAAATAAAGAAGGTTTAGTTCATATTTCTCAAATCGCTGAAGAGCGTGTAGAAAAAGTGAGTGATTATCTTCAAGTGGGTCAAGAAGTGACTGTTAAAGTGGTTGAAATCGATCGCCAAGGTCGTATCCGCTTAACCATGAAAGATCTTGCACCAAAACAAGAAACTGAAGCAGAATCTGCACCAGCAGAAGACATTTCAGAAGAACAAGAATAATCTCACAGGGTGTGTGAATTTAGTTTACACACCCGTTTTGATTATCAAACTAACTTATAAAACAATGCAGTATTTTCGGTTATTCCGTTTTCTAGTTTCGTTGTCTAGCCTAAGTGTGATTTTATTTATTTCCGGTTGTGTACAATCGGGAAACGTGTTTGTCGCACCAAATAAAGTCGTGCTAGCGGATCAAACGCCGAATACGCACTTCGAACAAGAAGTGATGATTACCCGAATCGGGCAAGTTTTATTAGTTGGAAAAATGAGTAATGAAGAACGGGCGACACTTCACTTTGAACGTGGCGTATTATACGATTCCCTCGGTTTATGGGGCCTCGCACGTTATGACTTTACACAAGCCCTTGCATTACAGCCAAAGATGGCTTCTGTTTACAATTATTTAGGGCTTTACTTACTGCTTGAAGAAGATTACGACAGTGCATTAGAAACCTTTAATGCGGTGTTTGAGTTGGATCCAAGTTATGACTATACCCACCTTAATCGTGGTTTAAATTTTTATTACGTCGAACGCTATAATCTTGCTGAAGACGATTTGATGAAGTTTTACGAAGCCGATACCAAAGATCCCTATCGCGTACTCTGGCTCTATTTGAACGAACAAAAATTAAAACCACAAGAAGCCCATGCCAACCTTGTTGAACGAGCTAAAGGGCTATCTAAGGACTTCTGGGGAACCAATATCGTTCAATACTATTTAGGTAATATTTCTGTGAGTGACTTGCAAGAACGGGCAACTAAATTTGCAGAAAATTCACAACAATATGCAGAAATATTAACCGAAACCTACTTTTATCTAGCAAAACAAAAACTCAATTTGGGGCAAATTGATGAAGCTGCGGCTTTATTCAAACTTGCTATTGCGAATCAGGTGTATAACTTTGTTGAGTATCGTTTTGCCGTGTTAGAGCTGATGAAATTGAAGCCAGCTCAAACTGACGACGAAAAAGAAGAAAAAAGTGCGGTCACAAAAACTGCTGTTTTTTAGACTTCCCTCTTTCTTTTGTAACAAATAAACCTGAAAGCGAAATTGAGCTTTCCTTACTTATATTCGAGCATTTTAATGACAGACAAAATCACTTTTAATGATTTAGGCTTGCCAGAATTCATTCTAAAAGCCGTTTCTGACCTTGGTTTTGAAACACCTTCGCCAATCCAACAAGCTTGTATTCCTGCTCTTCTAGAAGGCAGAGATGTACTTGGTATGGCACAAACCGGTAGTGGTAAAACTGCCGCATTCTCTTTACCTATTTTGGCAAAAATTGATCCTGCCGCAAAACATCCACAATTATTGGTGATGGCACCAACGCGTGAACTTGCCATTCAAGTTGCGGATGCTTGTGAACATTTCATGAAATATGCAAAAGGCGTCAACATCGTGACCCTTTATGGTGGCCAACGCTATGACATTCAATTACGTGCATTAAAACAAGGTGCACAAGTTGTTGTAGGTACACCAGGTCGTATTTTGGATCACATCCGTCGTAACACATTAAATCTTTCTGAATTAAAAGCGATCGTACTTGATGAAGCCGATGAGATGCTTCGCATGGGCTTTATTGATGATGTAGAAACCGTTATGGCTGAATTACCGGAAGAGCACCAAACGGCCCTTTTCTCAGCAACCATGCCTGAGCCAATTCGTCGTATCACAAAACGCTTCATGAACAATCCACAAGAAGTGAAAATCAAAGTAAATAACGATAATGCGCCGGATATTGAGCAAAATTGTTGGTATGTTCAAGGTTTCCGCAAAAATGATGCGTTATTACGCTTCTTAGAAGTGGAAGAGTTTGATGCGGCAATCATTTTTACCCGCACTAAAACGGGCACACTTGATGTGACTGAATTATTAGAAAAACACGGTTTCCGTGCTGCGGCATTAAACGGTGATATGACTCAACAATTACGTGAGCAAACCTTAGATCGCTTACGTAATGGTAGCCTTGATATCGTCGTTGCAACCGATGTGGCTGCGCGCGGTATTGATATTGAACGAATCAGCCTTGTAGTGAACTATGACATCCCGCTTGATGCAGAGTCTTACGTTCACCGTATCGGCCGTACTGGTCGTGCTGGTCGTTCTGGTCGTGCATTATTATTCGTTGAACCACGTGAACGCCGTTTACTTCGCAATATCGAGCACTTGATGAAAAAACCAATCAATGAAGTTGAATTGCCAAATCATGAAGTGTTACAAGCCTGTCGTCGTAAAAAATTCCAAGACAAGATTACCAAACAATTGGAACATCACGATCTGGAAATGTATCGTAGCTTATTGGAAGATTTATTCACGGCAGATCAGGATCAAGAAGATATTGCTGCGGCGATGTTGATGTTGCTTCAAGGAAAACAAAAACTCATTCTTCCACCTGATCCACCAATGGATAAGCGTCGTCGTGACCGTAATGATCGCGGTGATCGCCGTGAAAATCCACGTTCAGCTGAACGTCGTGGTGAGCGTAAAGGCTATGGCACCCCACAACCAATGGATTTATATCGTATCGAAGTAGGTCGTGCGGATGGTGTAGAAGTGCGTCATATTGTAGGCGCTATCGCAAATGAAGGCGATATTAACAGTCGTTATATTGGCCATATCAAACTTTATGATGACTACTCTACCGTTGAATTACCACAAGGCATGCCAAAAGAATTGCTTCAACAATTCGGTAAAACTCGCGTTTTAAATAAACAAATGCAAATGAGCTTTATGGGTGCGGTACAATCAGACAGCGGACGTAGTGGTAACGATTTTGGTGGAAAAGGCCGTCGCGATGGTCGTCGTAATGACCGTGGAGACCGTGGCCAAGATCGCTTCCGTGGTGAACGAAATGGCGAACGTCGTCAGCGTAAATTTAACGATAAAAACAACCGCACTTTTAATGAATGTGGTCGCCGAGATCGCCAACGTTAATCCTTATTTAACAGCCCCTTGAAGTAAAAGGGGCTTTTTTATTGTCTTAATTCTCGTTACAATCGTCTCTTATCTCAATTTATAAGGTTTATCTATTGAAAGGTCTATTTTTACGTATCATTGCTGCTTTTGCATTATTACTTTGGGCAATTGATATGGTCTTCCCTTGGCAAAAAATTATGCAATCGGAGCAAAACCCTTACACCACGATCAAAAATCGTGGCAGCCTGATTGTCGGCACCATTAATAATCCTATTTACTATTTTATTGGGAATGAAGGCGAATCAGGCTTGGAATACGAATTAGCAAAAAACTTTGCTGATTATTTAGGGGTTCGCTTACAAATTAAAACCTTAGAAAATAACGATCAACTTTTTAATGAATTAGAGAACAATAATATTGATATCGCCGCTGCGAATCTTTTGTTCCAGCCTCAACGGGCAGAAAAATTTCAGTTAGGGCCATCTTATACTTCCGCCTCTTGGCAGCTTGTATATAAAAAAGGTGAAAATCGCCCGAAAGATTTAGCGCAAGTCCAGCAAGAAATTATCATTTCTGCGGGGGAAGACTTAGAAAAATTATTATCCCTTGCACAGAAAAAACTTCCTGCACTTAAATGGCAGAATAACAAGCAATTAACCCAAGAAGAATTATTGATTCAAGTAGCTGAAGGGAAAATTCCTTACACCATTGCAAATAGTATTGATGTGGCTGCGGCACAACAAATTCGTCCTAACTTAGCGATTGCATTTGACTTAACGGATGAAATGACTGTGCATTGGTATCTCTCCAATCAATCCTATAATGAGTTGCAAGCAGGCTTGTTGGATTTTATGAATAATGCCATTGAAACAGGATTAATTGATCGCATTGAGGAGAAATATTTCCGCCATATTACTGCCTTTGATTATGTGGATACTCAGGCTTATTTAGAGGCGGTTGAAAAAATTCTACCTCAATATCAACCGCTCTTTGAAAAATACAAAGGGAATTTAGACTGGCGATTATTAGCCGCTGTAGCCTATCAAGAATCGCATTGGGACCCTTATGCCACCTCTCCAACAGGTGTGCGCGGGATGATGATGCTTACCAAAGATACGGCTGTGCGGATGAATATTAATAATCGCACGGATGCCGAACAAAGTATAAAAGCGGGATCGGAGTATTTGCATTGGCTACTCGACCAAATGCCTGACAGTATTCCAGAAGAAGATCGAATTTGGTATTCTTTAGCGGCATATAATATGGGGTTAGGGCATATTTTAGATGCTCGTCGCCTAACTAAAAAATTAGGCGGCAATCCTGATAACTGGTTAGATGTAAAAAATAATCTTCAGCTATTATCGGAAAAGCGTCATTATTCAAACTTAAAATATGGCTACGCTCGCGGCTATGAAGCCTACCAATATGTCGAAAATATTCGACGTTACATGAACAGTATTGTGAATTATCATCGTGTTCAAGAAAACCAAGCGACAGCAACAGAATAAGTGCGGTCAGAAAAAATAGCGTTTTTATTGAATGGAAAGAAAACAAGGAGAAAAAGATGTTAAAAAGAAAAACCTTCTTAAAGAAAAAAGCATCAAGAGATATTTCAGCCTCACGTAACTTGCGTTTAAGACGCTTAAAACACCGTAAAGCAAAACAATTTCAACGCCATGCATTACAATTAGTGATTCAAGATATCTAAAAAAGGGCGAACATCATGTTCGCCCTTTTATTTTATTGTTTATTATTAAATATTATTGCTTAATACCACCGAATGCACCACGCGCTTGGTCGGCTTCATTAATGAATAGGCCTGTCATTTCTTGTGCATTTTCACCAAAGAAACCACCTTGGGTTTTTATACCATTCGCATTTCCGGCAAAGCTGTTACCTGAGATCTTACCGCCAAAGTTCATTCCTGGTAGAGCATTTGTTTTTCCTGCAATATTGATATCAATCACTTTTGTAGCAAAATCTGCTGTTGCTGTCATCTCGCTCAGTTCACTATAATTTTGCTCACCATCTTTCTTATAAACAGCACCACCTTTATACTCCACTTGACCTGAAGTTGGAATTTGAGCTACAGCTGTCGGCAAACCTTGTGCAAAGAAATATCGATTTCCCGTTAATGTGTCATAATAGGCACCAAATGCACTAGATTTAAAATTACTATTACTTAAAATCGTTTGTCGTTCTTTACGGAGATTATATTGATCGTCGTATGGCTCAAAACTCTCTGGATCCATCTCTCCCGCTCTTCTTAAAATATTGATATCCACTAATCGACCATTTTCATCCGTAATAGTTAGGTCACGGATATCACGCGCTTGTGGACGAGAGGCCTCATTTTTCTCTCCAACTAAAATACCTCCAGAAATATAATCTGTCATCTCACCGCTAGTGCCACCGAAAATTTTATCACCTAATGATACTTTAGATTTTTCATCTGCAAGCAATTTTTCAAGTTCTTTTAACTTTGTCTCAGTATCTGAAGATGACGTATATGTATACGACCCTTTTGTTCCAGTTTGACTAACTTGGCTTTTGTTAGATTGGTTTTGACTGCCTTCATTACTTGATTTTGAATTTTTACTTTCTGTCTTCTTAGATAACTCAGCTATTTTTTGATTCAAATCGTTTTCGAGTTGGCGAATTTGCTCTGAATTATCTGTACCACCTTTCGAGCTAGAAGAACAAGCACTTAATGCCATAACACAAGAAAGAGCAATGATTGAAAGTTTAATTTTACTCATAGAAGAATCCTTATATGTTTATACTTTAAATTAATAGATGCACACAATTTACATAAAATGAAAATAATTTGCAATATCATTGTCAAATTTCTTTAACTTTTGTAAACTTTACTCCAAAGTTTATATATCAATCGAATTTTAGGTGAAATTATGGCTCTTAAATTTCCTCTTTCTTTAGGTGCAATTTGTGTAGCAGTAGCTTTACAAGCTTACGCAGAAGAACAAACAACACTAGATACCATCACGGTAACCGATACTGAAATCAAAGCAAGTCAAATTAAAAAAACTCGTAAAGTCATTCAAGAAGAGTTAGTGGCTGATAATTATGACTTAGTGCGTTATGCAACTGATGTTGGCATCAGCGATAATGGTCGTCGTAACAAAGGTTTTGCAATGCGAGGCGTAGAAGGTAACCGCGTGGGTATTAGTGTTGATGGTGTTAATTTACCTGAATCAGAAGAAAATTCACTTTATGCACGTTATGGTAACTTTAATAGCTCACGACTAAGCATTGATCCTGAATTAGTACAAGGTATTGACATTATTCGCGGTTCAGACTCATTCAATACGGGAAGTGGTTCACTCGGTGGTTCCGTAAACTATCGCACTCTTGGCCCAGAAGACATTATTCTACCAGGTAAAAAATGGGGTGTTTTACTTAAAAACGGTTACGCGAGTAAAAACCGTGAATGGACAAACACGATAGGTACGGCTTATAGAGATGATAAATTTGATGCGACTTTACTCTATTCTCACCGCAATGGGCATGAAATGAAAAGTCGTGGTAATGGTGAAGATATTTTTGGTAATGCTCGCGGTATTCCAGATCCATCCCACCATAAGAATCACAGTTATTTAGCGAAAATTGGCTACTTTATTACTCCTTTACATCGTATAAGCGCATCATTTAATGGACAAAAAGCCAATAATTTTGTTGATGAAAAGTCTTATCAACTTTCTGGTATTTGGCGTGAATCTGAAGATATTGGTAAACGTTATAATGCTAACCTTGCCTACGAATATTTTCCAGAAAATAATCGTTGGTTAAGTTATGTGAAAACTGACCTAGATTGGCAAAAAACAAGTGTTGGTTCAAATAACTATAAAGGCGGCCACCGTTATGATGCCGATTTAAATAAGGCGTTAGAAAAACGTTTATATGAAATCCAAGATACACATATGAACACCCGCTTTATACGCGGATCATTACGAGTTGATTTTCAGCCGTGGGAAAGCCGTTTTGGTAGCCATCAATTCACTATAAAAACCGGTATCTCACAAAAAGATTTTGATAACCGTAATAACCATGAATATTTAAATATAAATGCTGATGGTTCTAGCGCGAAAGATAGTGAATCCATTCAACATCCTGTAAGAACTCGTTCATTTTTTGCTCAGTTACAAGATAATGTGACTTGGAATGACATATTTTCTAGCCAGCTTGGTATTCGTTATGACTGGGATGAATTAGTACCACAAGATTTAAATGCAACCTGTCGTGCTTGTAGCAGTACGCCTGCATCAAATACCTTCCAAAGTATCAGTGGCTCATTAGGATTAGATGCTCAACTTAATGATATTTGGAAAATCGGTTATAACATTTCTACTGGTTTTCGTATCCCAACTGCATCAGAGATGTATTTCACTTATGAGCATCCAGCAGGTAACTGGATAGCGAATCCAGATCTAGAAGCCGAACAGGCGCTCAATCAATCTATTTATGTTCAAGCTGAACATAAATTAGGTTCATTCGGTCTAAATCTGTATCATACGCGTTATAAAAATTTCCTCTATGAACAGGAGTCAACCTATAAGAAATGGAATAGATTCTACGACTCATATAGTGCAGGCTATGGACAGTTACCTTATTACACAACTATCGCACAACAAGCAGTAAATATTGATCGTGCTAAAATTTCAGGTGTGGAGTTTACGAGTAAAGTTAATTTAGATCAGATTATTTCAGCTATTCCACAAGGTTGGAAATTTACAGCAAATCTTGGTTATGCTAAGGGGAAACTTAGCGGCACTGAAGCAAGCTTGCTTTCCATTCAACCTATTAAAGTGATTCTAGGAATTGGGTATGAAGACCCAAATGATCTTTGGGGAATTAATGCGAAAGCTAGTTACCTTGGAGCGAAGAAAGCTAAAGATGCGCAAATAGTACAGTACACGCCAAATTTTGAGAGAGAAGTCAAAAGCTACCCTTATCTCAATAATTCAGCGGTCTTATTTGATCTATATGGTTTCTATAAAGTGAATAAAAATATCACACTACGAGCAGGGCTTTATAACTTATTTAATCGCAAATATCACACTTGGGATACCCTACGTGGTATTAACAAAATAAGTACGACTGATTCAGTTGATAAAGAAGGAAAAGGTTTAGAGCGTTTTTATGCGCCAGGACGTAATTTTGCAGCATCTATTGAGATTCGTTTTTAATTGATTACATCCTTAGTAAAAAAGGGCGAACATCATGTTCGCCCTTTTTATTTATTCATTATCCTTTATTTTTCAAAAGAATCTTTCAAACGCTCATCTGATCGGCGGGATTCGCCTTTATGTTGAAGTTTATTTAATTGACGTTCTAATTTTTCTTCGACTTCATTGATCGCTTTATACATATCATCAGCCGTTGCAGTGGCTAACAGATTACCTAATGGAGTTCCAATTGAAGCCTCTACTGAAAAGCCGTTTGGTACTTTACTTAAAACAAAGTGCGGGCTAATCAGTTGAGTGTGCCATTTCTCTAATTTTGCAAGTCTTCCCTCCACATGTTCACGAATTGCAGGGGTGATTTCCATTTGTTTACTTGTGATATTGAGTGTCATAGCATTTACCTCTTTTGCTTAAATGAACCCTTCGGTTCCGTTCATCTTTAATAACAACATATCGACCTTGAACCACTTTTTCAAGTGCTTTTAGGGAAATAAAAAAACAAATGTTCAAAAATATGATCGGGATCTAATTTCTGAAAAAATGTGATTTCATTTCCGTGTAAACTTGTTATGATGTAAAGCTGTAAACAACAAAGGGAAGCACTCGGCTTCCCTTTTCTTTTTATGAGATAAATTAGGCTAATTCATCTTGATCATGTTGCGTCGCTTTTAAACGTTCAAAGTAATCTTTGGTTTCTGAAATAATCTCTTTACGCAAACCAATTAATGCTACCAAGTTCGGGAAAGCCATTAAACCATTCACGATATCCGCTAAGATCCAAATTAAATCTAAAGTCAGGAATGAGCCTGCCCCAACCAGAACAATAAACACGAAGCGATACACTTTAATACCACGGATACCAACTAGATAAAGGAAACAACGTTCACCGTAGTAGCACCAACCTAAAATTGTGGTGAAAGCAAAAAATAATAGGCCAACTGTTACAATCGTTGCACCAAATGATGTACCTAATCCCTGAGCAAAAGCATAGTTAGTCACACTTGCGCCTGAAAGCTCAGGATTACTCCATGCTCCCGTAATAACAAGCACTAAGCCTGTCATCGTACATACGATGATAGTATCTAAAAATGTCCCTGTCATCGAAATTAAACCTTGGCGAACGGGCTCTTTCGTTTGCGCTGCTGCGGCTGCGATTGGCGCACTCCCTAAACCTGATTCATTTGAGAAAATACCACGCGCAACACCCGATTGAATGGCTTTCATCACGGTAAAGCCAACTGCACCACCTAAAGCTGCCTGAGGATTAAACGCACTCTGAATAATTAATGCAATTGCTGCTGGCAATTTGTCGTAATTAACGATTAAGATGATAATTGAAGTCGTTACATAACCCAGCGCCATAAAAGGCACAATGACTGCAGATGCTCTCGCAATACGTCTTACTCCACCAAGAATAATCATAGCGACCAATACCGTCACCACTGTTGCAGTAATCACAACAGGCACGTTAAAGGTGTCTTGCATTGCATGCGTAATCGCATTCACTTGAGGGAAAGTACCGATACCGAAAAAAGCTACCAACACCCCAAATAGTGCAAATAATTTTGCTAACCATTTGATACCAAGACCGCGTTCGATGTAGTACATTGGCCCACCTGCCATAAAACCGTATTTATCACGTACACGATATTTCACCGCAAGCAAACATTCTGCATATTTAGTTGCCATGCCTAATAATGCAACTAGCCACATCCAAAAAATCGAGCCAGGTCCACCCGCTTGCACGGCGGTCGCTACACCCACGATATTCCCTGTACCAATGGTTGCCGCTAATGCGGTACAAAGTGCGGCAAAAGAAGACACGTCCCCTTTGCCTTTATTTGCGCCACGAGCAAATAAATAGCCCAAGGCACGAGGCAAATAACGAATTTGCAAAAAGCCTAAACGAAGGGTGAGATAAAGTCCGGTTCCGGACAAAAGAATAAGTAGAGGCGGTCCCCATATAAAGCTACTAATAGCCGATAAGATTGTCTGTAATGACATTGATGATTCCTCGTCGTTTAAAATACAAATAAACTCGACAAGGAGACAAGAAGAATCCCGATAGAAATTATATTGATAATACGGATTGTCTTTTGCCCCTGTCCTTTTGCCTGAGCGTTTGGAAAACAATCGAAAATTCGACCGCTCTTTTGCGCCTTCGGCGTCCATTTACATCAATAAAATGCAATAGATCTCTCCAAGGGTTCGTCCAGTAACAGTCCCTGCAATCTTGCGATTGCGCCTGAAAGATTTTACCTCGTCGGCGTAGGGGCAATTCCCTACTCTCCAGCTACCTTCTTCCGAACTCACTTTTTACGTTTTATTTTTTATCGCAAAAAGTGTCGCGAATTTTAGCAAACTTGAAAGGCTAACTCAATGGATTGACGAAAAAAGGCTTAGATAACAAGGTGAAAGCAGATAAAAACAAAGTGCAGTCAAAAATTTTCTTATTTTTTGACCGCACTTTTTTCAAATCAAAAAAGAAAGGCAGATCATTGCCTGCCTTTATCCATTTTAATAATTATAAAATCTCTTTTGCTTTTGCTACCACGTTATCCACGGTGAAACCAAAGAGTTTGAATAATTGATCTGCTGGTGCTGATTCACCAAAGCTATTCATACCAACCACGCGACCTTCAAAGCCAACGTATTTATACCAGAAGTCTGCAATACCTGCTTCGATTGCAACACGTTTGGTTACGGCTGCAGGTAACACACTTTCACGGTACGCTGCATCTTGTTTGTCGAAACGGTTAGTACTTGGCATAGAGACGACACGCACTTTTTTACCTTCAGCAGTCAATACATCTGCTGCTTTCACTGCCAATTCCACTTCAGAACCTGTCGCAATGAAGATTAACTCTGGTGTACCCTCACAGTCTTTTAACACATAAGCACCACGTTTAACGGCATCTAATTGTGCAGAAGTGCGGTCCATTTGTGCTAAGTTTTGACGGGTAAAGATCAACGCACTTGGGCCATCTTGACGTTCAACCGCTTGTTGCCATGCGATGGCTGATTCCACTTGGTCACATGGACGCCATGTTTCAAGATTTGGAATTAAGCGTAATGATGTAGTTTGCTCAACTGGTTGGTGAGTTGGACCATCTTCGCCTAAACCGATCGAGTCGTGCGTATAAACGAATAAAGTGCGTTGTTTCATTAATGCGGCCATACGCACCGCATTGTGTGCATATTCGTAGAACATCAAGAAGGTTGCGCCATAAGGAATGAACCCGCCGTGTAAAGCAATACCATTCATAATCGCTGACATACCGAACTCACGCACACCATAGTTGATATAGTTACCACCTACGTTTTCGTGGGCACGAATTGGTTTAGAACCGCTCCATAACGTTAAGTTAGAGCTTGCTAAGTCTGCTGAGCCACCTAAGAATTCAGGTAATACATGTGCATAAGCTTCGATTGCATTTTGTGATGCTTTACGGCTTGCAATATTTGCAGGATTTGCTTGTAATTTTTCAATGAATGCTTTAGATTCTGCCGCCCAATTTGCTGGTAATTCACCATTTACACGACGTGTAAATTCTGCTGCAAGTTCAGGGTATGCTTTTGCATAAGCCGCAAATTTTTCTTCCCAAGATTTTTCTGCTGCCGCACCTTTTTCTTTTGCTGACCATTCCGCATAGTACTCTGCTGGAATTTCAAATGGACCATATTCCCAACCAAGTGCTTTACGGGTTAGTGCGATTTCTTCATCACCTAATGGCGCACCATGACAATCATGGGAGCCTGATTTATTTGGTGAACCAAAGCCGATGATAGTTTTACAAATAATTAATGTTGGTTTTTCTTTTTCTGCTTGAGCAAGAATAGTTGCGGCACGAATTTGTTCTGCATCGTGACCATCAACATTGCGAATCACTTGCCAGCCATAAGCTTCAAAACGTTCTGCCGTATCATCGCTGAACCAACCATCAACATGACCATCAATCGAAATATTGTTGTCATCGTAGAAGGCGATTAATTTACCTAGGCCTAATGTTCCTGCTAAAGAGCAAGCTTCGTGAGAAATCCCTTCCATTAAACAGCCATCGCCTAAGAACACATAAGTGTGGTGATCCACGATTTCATGACCTTCACGGTTAAATTGACCTGCTAATGTTTTCTCCGCAATCGCCATACCCACGGCATTGGTAATACCTTGACCTAACGGACCGGTTGTGGTTTCAACACCTGGCGCGTAACCATATTCTGGGTGGCCTGGGGTTTTAGAATGTAATTGACGGAATTGTTTTAAATCTTCGATAGAAAGATCATAGCCTGTTAAATGTAATAAGCTATAGATCAACATTGAACCGTGGCCATTAGAAAGCACAAAACGGTCGCGATCGGCCCATTTAGGATTGTTTGGGTTGTGTTTTAAGAAATCGCGCCATAATACTTCAGCGATATCCGCCATTCCCATCGGTGCACCTGGGTGGCCTGATTTCGCTTTTTGTACTGCATCCATTGATAGCGCACGAATTGCGTTGGCGAGTTGTCTACGAGTTGCCATGTTTTTCTCCTATCTAAATAATTCTCAGCATTCTACCCTATTTACTGATTGGCTTAACCAATATTTGCAATTTTATTTAACTTGATCAAATTCTTCGACGACGTTGATGGAAACGCTGGCTACTTGATTTACCTTGTAAATTGACCACCGTTTTAGTTTCCACTGGTTTTCGATATGTTCGACGATAATGACTTAAAAAATAATGAATGGAACTGGCGAATAAAGCGCCTAATAAAAAGACCACGACAATTTCACCATATAAGCGATGAAACACTTGATTGATTTTGCTCTGCGTCGTTTGAGCATATTGGGCGTCAAAGGTCACACGTAAAAAGCCTCGGACAGCATTATTGGAAGCCGAATAAATCGGTTCAACAATTTGTTGTGTTGAAAACTCACCTTCATTTTTATGCTCAAGACCAAGTTGCTCACGAAGATTGCCGGTATTGGTACTTTGTGCCAATTCTTTGCCATTATAATCATAAATGGTCGCATCGAGCACAAAGTCTTCTTTGACTAAATTATCTAAATTTTCGACGAGCTGATCGGATTTCACATTATTGGTTAATAAAACTGAAAATAAATTGGCTTGCTGACGAACCAAAGTATGCGATAAATTCGCTACTTGATTCACACTTGAAAGCTGTGAACCAATCTTAAATTGTTTCACACCAAACAAAATCACCGCCATGGCACCGATACAAAGCAGCACGATGAGCCCAAACATCAGTGATTTTTGAAGTTTTTCTTTAATTAATTGCACGTTGTTTTTCCATTTTTTCGCCAAGATCGGCTAGAATAGATGAGTATTCACAATTTACAGGATTTTCTATGCAAATTCAAAACCTTGCAAGCATTACCCAAAAATATCCCCAATTTCCCACCGCACTTTCGTCTGATTTGCCTCATCCCGATGAAACTCATGCGTTTATTTTATACGGCACAACGCTGAATTTAGCCAAATTACTCGAATTCCAACAAAAGTGCGGTCAATCTTTCCTGTGTTTTGATGCATGGAACGTTGAAAAAAATACCGTTGTCCTTTTAAAAGGCAAATGGCTAACTGATTTTATTGCCCACGCTCACAACCTGCAATTAGACATCGCAAAACTGGATTTTGATGCCAAATTATCAGAAAAAGGTTTATTGGTGATGGATATGGATTCTACGGCGATTCAAATTGAGTGTATTGATGAAATTGCTAAACTGGCTGGCACAGGTGAATTAGTTTCTGCCATTACTGAAAGTGCCATGCGTGGCGAGCTCGATTTTGAACAAAGTTTGCGTCGTCGAGTGGGAACACTTAAAGGTGCACCAGAAAGTATTTTGCAGCAAGTACGTGAAAAATTGCCTTTAATGCCAGGTTTAATTGAAACCATTAAGGCATTACAACAACATGGTTGGAAAACTGCCATCGCTTCCGGTGGCTTTACCTATTTCGCCGATTACTTAAAAAGCTTATTAAACCTCGATTTTGCGGCGTCTAATCAATTTGAAATTATTGATGGCACGCTGACTGGCAATGTAAAAGGTAGCGTGGTCGATGCACAATACAAAGCGAATACCTTGCAAAAACTCGCTGAAGAATACAACATTCCACGCAAAAATACCCTTGCTATTGGTGATGGCGCTAATGATTTAGCGATGATGAAGGTCGCCGGATTAGGCGTAGCATTCCATGCCAAACCGAAGGTGCAACAACAAGCACAAATTGTGGTAAACTTTGCTGACTTAACCGCACTTTTATGTCTTTTAAGTGCAAATGATCGAATTTAATTCATTTTGGGAGAAAACTTATGCCATCTTTTGATATCGTATCTGAAATTACTATGCACGAAGTGCGTAATGCGGTTGAAAATGCAAACCGCGTATTAAGTACACGTTATGATTTCCGTGGTGTGGAAGCCGTCATTGAATTAAATGAAAAAAGCGAAACAGTGAAAGTGACCACAGAATCTGATTTCCAATTAGAACAATTAATTGAAATCTTGATTGGTGCGTTTGTAAAACGTGGCATTGAGCATAGCTCATTGGATATTCCAACAGAAAGTGAACATCACGGTAAACTTTACACCAAAGAAATCAAATTAAAACAAGGGATTGAAACGGAGATGGCGAAGAAAATCACTAAATTAGTGAAAGATTCAAAAATCAAAGTTCAAACTCAAATTCAAGGTGAACAAGTACGCGTAACCGGCAAATCTCGTGATGATTTACAAGCCGTTATTCAATTAGTGAAAGGCGCTGAATTAGGTCAACCATTCCAATTTAATAACTTTAGAGATTAATTTAATGAAAAAATATCTGTGGGTATTTTTGGCTACCGTTCCACTATGTTCGCTCGCAAATGAGAATGCCATGAATCTCGGTGATAGCATCATTGATGTTGTAAAATGTGAAAGCACCAAAGGGGAAAAACTTTGGGTCGCGCTAAATAATCTTAAAACATTCACTTACATGAAAAACGATGTGAATGTGGCTGATCAAACGATAGATAATGCTTACTTACAAGCTTATGCCACAGAAGCGACTCTTTTTCTTCCACCAACAGAAAATAATCAGTTGTGGACGATAATAAAAGAAAGAGCAGTAGATAAGACGAGCATCAGTCAAGTTACTATCGATTTGCGTAATAAGAAAGGTAAGCTAATTTCTCATGCTGCTTGCAAACGAAATGACGAGACTTTTTCATTATTAATGGGATCGAGTTTCGATATAAAAGAGCCTACCGATAAAATCCTTGAATTAATGGATCCACTTCCACAATAAAACTAAAGAGCGGTCAAAAAGCACAATATTTTTTGACCGCTCTTTTTATTTACGTTAATTAAGCTAATCTCGCTTTTGCTTCTGCAATCGCTTCTGCCACTCGAAGTGGTGAAACCCCACCTTTCGCACAACGTTTATCTAAACAAGATTGTAGTGAAAGAATGTCATATACATCATCCCCTACCACATCACTGAATTGACGGAATTCAGGAATGGTTAAGTCTTCCAAGGCTTTGCCTTTTTCAATGGCATAAACCACGGTTTCACCGACAATATGGTGAGAATCACGGAATGGTACACCTTTTGCTACAAGATAATCTGCTAGCTCTGTTGCATTTGAGTAACCTTTTAAAGCAGCTTCACGAGTACGATCGGTATTCACTTTTAATTCATCTAGTACAAAAGTCGCCATATCTACGCAATCTTGCCAGGTATCTAACGCATCAAAGATCCCTTCTTTGTCTTCTTGCATATCTTTGTTATACGCTAACGGTAAACCTTTTAAGGTCATCAACATACCGGTTAATGCGCCCATTACACGGCCCGCTTTACCACGAATCAATTCACAAGCATCTGGATTTTTCTTTTGTGGCATTAAAGAGGAACCTGAAGTTACACGATCTGACAATTCGACAAAATTCGCTTCACCACTGTTAAAAATGATCATATCTTCTGCGAAACGAGAAAGGTGCGCCATACTTAAAGACGCCGTTGAAAGTAATTCCACAATATGGTCACGATCAGAGACGCTATCCAAGCTATTACGCGTCGCAAAAGCAAAACCTAAATCTGATGCTAATTGTTCACGATCAACTGCATAGGCTGTTCCTGCAAGTGCACCACTGCCTAATGGACAGCTATTCATGCGTTTATAAGCATCAGCGAGACGTGAATAATCACGCTCAAACATTTCCACATAAGCCATACACCAATGGGCAAAAGTAATTGGTTGAGCACGTTGTAAATGAGTATACCCCGGCATCACCGCATCTTGCGTCTTTTCCGCTGTTTGCACCAAATGACGTTGAAGATTACGAATAGATGCTTGCAACTCCGTTACACGTTGTTTGCACCACATTTTGATATCGAGTGCAACTTGGTCATTACGGCTACGACCCGTGTGTAATTTTTTACCTAAATTACCCACTTTATCGATAAGCTTACTTTCTACCCAGCTATGAATATCTTCTGCATCATCTTGTAAAATCGCTTGTGGATTTGACCGCACTTCGATTAATAATTCATTTAAGGCAACTTCTAGCTGTTGTTGCTCTTCAGCACTTAATACACCAACATTGACTAAAGCTTTAGACCAGCCAATGGAGCCTTCGATATCTTGCTCTGCCAAGCGATAATCAAAACGCAGGCTATCATTAAAATCTTTAAAACGTTTATCTGCCGCTTGTGTAAAACGACCACCCCAGAGAGCCATAGGTTATCCTTCTCTTAATACCAAAATTGATTAATTATTCAATTATTACGCATAATTAATCAATATGCAATAATAATCTCTTCATAGTTTGCTATTTTACCCTGTTTTTTCTAACAAAAACTAGACAGTATTAAATTTTAGTGGTAATTTACGCACCATTCTTAAGGGCATTGCCCACCATTCAAACATTTCAGTATTATCAACTCTTATTCGTTCCAACATTATTAATTATGCATCTTACAGAACTTAAAAATACGCCTGTTTCTGATCTTGTGAAACTTGGTGAAGAACAAATGGGTTTGGAAAATCTTGCCCGTTTACGTAAACAAGATATTGTTTTTGCTATTTTGAAACAACACGCCAAGAGCGGTGAAGATATTTTTGGCGGCGGCGTGTTGGAGATTTTACCCGATGGTTTCGGTTTCTTACGCTCCGCAGACAGTTCCTACCTTGCTGGTCCTGATGACATCTACGTTTCTCCAAGTCAAATTCGTCGCTTCAATCTTCAAACTGGTGATAAAATCGAAGGTAAAATCCGTCCACCAAAAGAAGGCGAACGCTATTTTGCACTTTTAAAAGTCGACCAAGTCAACGATGACAAACCTGAAGTCTCTCGCAGCAAAATTCTTTTCGAAAACTTAACCCCATTACACGCAAATTCTCGTTTAAGAATGGAACGTGGTAATGGTTCAACCGAAGACTTAACTGCGCGTATTTTGGATTTAGCCTCTCCGATTGGTAAAGGTCAGCGTGGTCTTATCGTGGCTCCACCAAAAGCTGGTAAAACCATGTTGCTACAAAATATTGCACAAAGCATCACGCACAACTACCCAGAATGTGAACTTATTGTACTTTTAATCGATGAGCGTCCAGAAGAAGTAACGGAAATGCAACGTTCAGTAAAAGGTGAAGTGATTGCTTCAACCTTTGATGAACCAGCTGCTCGTCACGTTCAAGTGGCTGAAATGGTTATAGAGAAAGCAAAACGTTCTGTTGAGCATAAAAAAGACGTAGTGATTTTACTCGACTCTATTACACGTTTGGCACGTGCTTACAATACCGTTACACCAGCGTCTGGTAAAATTCTTTCTGGGGGTGTGGATGCAAATGCTTTACATCGACCAAAACGTTTCTTTGGTGCTGCACGTAACGTAGAAGAAGGCGGGAGTTTAACCATTATTGCAACCGCACTTGTAGATACCGGCTCAAAAATGGATGAGGTTATCTTTGAAGAATTTAAAGGTACCGGTAACATGGAATTACATCTTTCTCGTAAAATTGCAGAAAAACGTGTGTTCCCAGCGATTGACTTCAACCGTTCTGGTACGCGTAAAGAAGACTTACTTACCACACCAGATGAATTACAAAAAATGTGGATTCTTCGCAAAATCCTTAACCCAATGGGTGAAGTGGAAGCGATGGAATTCCTCATCGACAAACTTATGGTGGCGAAAACCAACGATGAGTTTTTTGAAATTATGAAGCGGTCTTAATTCTGACCGCACTTAAAAACAAAAAAGGCTTGGAAAACCAAGCCTTTTTTATTTTGCGAATTATTCGCCCAAACGCTCTTTAATACGAGCTGATTTACCTGAACGTTCACGTAAGTAGTAAAGTTTAGCTTTACGTACTGCACCTTTACGTTTAACAGCGATAGAATCTACTGCTGGAGAGTGAGTTTGGAATACACGCTCAACACCTACGCCGTTAGAAATTTTACGTAAAGTGAATGCTGAGTGCAAGCCACGGTTACGAATTGCAATAACCACGCCTTCGAATGCTTGCAAACGACGTTTGCTACCTTCAACTACCCATACTTTAACTTCTAAAGTATCACCTGGGCGGAAGCTAGGTACGTTTTGTTTTAATTGTTCTTGTTCAAGTTGTTTGATAATGTTAGACATTGTTTGATCCTTTATTGATCCTAGATGTAACTGAAACTAACTGTTATGTTCGGCTTTCGCCTCTTTTAACAGCTTACGTTGTTCGTCAGTCAGAGCTAGGCCTTCTAAGAGCTCAGGGCGTCGGAGCCACGTTCTTTGTAGCGATTGTTTTAATCGCCATTTCCGAATTTCTTCGTGATGTCCCGACATCAGCACGGGTGGTACAGTTAATCCTTCTAACACTTCCGGTCTGGTGTAATGAGGACAATCTAATAAACCATCTGCGAAAGAATCTTCTTCTGCAGAGGCTTGCTTGCCTAATACACCGGGAATAAAACGCGCAACAGCATCAATTAATGTCATTGCCGGCAATTCTCCACCGGTCAGAACATAATCCCCGATTGACCATTCTTCATCGATTTCAGTTTGAATCAATCGCTCATCAATACCTTCGTAACGTCCACATACCAAAATCAATTTCTGATTTTGAGCAAGCTCCGTTACGCCGCCTTGATCGAGTTTACGTCCTTGTGGCGAAAGGTAAATCACCTTTGCGCCTTCTCCTGCAGCAACTTTCGCAGCATGAATCGCATCCCGTAAAGGTTGCACCATCATCAGCATTCCAGGACCACCACCATAAGGACGGTCATCCACAGTTTTATGCTTATCGAATGTAAAATCTCTTGGATTCCAACATTCCACTTGCAGAAGATTGTGTTTTACGGCTCTACCTGTAACCCCAAATTCCGTAATCGCTTTAAACATTTCAGGGAATAATGAAATCACCCCTATCCACATAAAAAGCCTACTACATTACGTTTGTGCATACTTGAGATTAGAAACCAGCGTCCCAATCCACTTCAATTGTTTTCGTGGTGAGATCGACTCTTTTAACTACTTGTTCATACAAAAACGGAATTAACCGCTCTTGTTTTCCAAAAGCATCTTTGGCATTGGCTTTAACTACTAACACATCATTAGAACCGGTTTCCATCATCTCTGTTACCGTTCCCATTGTATAACCTTCTAGGTTGACGACTGAACAACCGATTAAATCGTGCCAGTAATAATCGCCCTCTTCCAGTTCAGGGAAAACAGATAAATCCACACCAATTTCAACATTCGCTAAAGTTTGTGCAGCTTCACGATCATCAACGCCTTTTAATTTAACGATGATTTCGTGATTATGATGACGCCAGTTTTCTAATTCAGTTGGCTGCCATTCACCTTTGATTTTTAAAAACCAAGGTTGATAATCAAAAATGCTTTCAGCTTGTTCTGTTGATGAATAAATACGTAACCACCCACGGATACCGTAGGTTGAGCCTAATTTGCCCACAACTTCAATGCGTTGTTGTTCCATATTTTTCACCTATCTTAGTTTAAGAACTAAATCAAAAAGCGAGATTATGCTTTTTGAGCTTCTTTTACCAACGTTGCAACACGATCTGAAAGTGATGCACCTTGAGCAACCCAGTGGTTTACACGCTCAAGATCAACACGAAGACGCTCTGCGTTACCTTGTGCGATTGGGTTGAAGAAACCTACACGCTCAATGAAACGACCGTCACGTGGTGAACGACTGTCAGCTACTACAATTTGATAAAATGGGCGTTTTTTAGCTCCGCCACGAGATAAACGAATGGTTACCATAACCTTCCTCTAAATGTTTAATTACTAAAAGAATATTCTCAAACTCGAAAGTGATTTAAGAATATAGCTTACTTTTTTCTCTGTATATATAGACAAAAAGCCTGAAGATTTTACACTTTTTGAGCAAAAAAGCAAGCCAATAGCCTATTTCTACTTGAGAAATTCACCATAAAAAATGACCGCACTTCATCACAAAGTGCGGTCAAGTTTTCACTCATTTATTGGATTAATAAACCCCTTGTGCCAACATTGCATCGGCTACTTTTACAAAGCCAGCTACGTTTGCGCCCACTACATAGTTAATGTTTGCTTGGCCTTCTGCTGAACCGTATTTTTTACAGTTTGCATGAATATCTAACATGATGCGATGAAGCTGTCTATCCACCTCTTCAGCTGTCCAGTATAAACGTTGTGAACTTTGCGCCATTTCTAAGCCGGATGTCGCAACACCACCAGCATTAGCCGCTTTACCTGGGCCAAATAATACACCAGCTTCTAAGAATGCTTCTGTCGCTTCGATAGTGGTTGGCATGTTTGCCCCCTCAGCGACTAATTTCACACCATTTGCAATTAAGGCTTTTGCATCAGAGATCTCTAATTCATTTTGGGTTGCGCAAGGAAGTGCAATATCTGCTTTCACTTCCCAAGGGCGTTTACCTGCAAAATATTGAAGACCAAATTGTTTTGCAAACTCTTCTACTCGACCACGTTTTACATTTTTAAGCTCTAATAACGCTTCTAATTTTTCACGATCGAATCCTTCTGGTAAATACACGTAACCTGCAGAGTCAGAACAGGTTACAACTTTCGCACCTAGCGCCATCGCTTTTTCAATGGCATATTGCGCCACGTTACCCGAACCGGACACTAAAACCGTTTTACCTTGGAAACTATCCCCTTTCTCTGCAAGCATTGCTTGGGCAAAATAAACCAATCCATACCCCGTTGCTTCTGGGCGAATTAAGCTTCCACCAAATGAAAGACCACGACCAGTAAAGACACAAGCAGCTTGGTTTGATAATTTTTTCATATAGCCTGCAAGATAACCGACTTCGCGACCACCTACACCAATATCACCGGCGGGCACATCGGTATCTGGGCCAACATGACGATACAATTCAGCCATTAATGCTTGGCAGAAACGCATCACTTCAGCATCTGATTTGCCTTTAGGATCAAAGTCTGAGCCGCCTTTCGCACCGCCCATTGGCAATGTGGTTAAGGCATTTTTAAAGATCTGTTCAAAACCTAAGAATTTTAAGATTGATAAGTTAACGGATGGATGGAAACGCATGCCACCTTTAAAAGGGCCAATTGCACTGTTGAATTGCACGCGGAAAGCACGGTTTACTTGAACTTGGCCTTTATCATCAGTCCATGCCACACGGAATTGGATTGCGCGCTCTGGCTCAACTAAACGCTCTAATAAAGCTTCTGAACGGTATTTAGGGTTTGCTTCCAAGAAAGGCCAGATTGACGTGAAGACTTCACGAACGGCTTGTAAAAATTCAGGTTGGTGGCCGTCACGTTGAGCCACTTTTTCAAGAAATGCGTCTAATGATGCTACTGCTGACATAGGATTTTCCTTCTAGTAGTGAGTTAATATGATGTGTGTAACGTTATTTTATTTATCACCGTCTTGTTGCGGCGTGTCATCAATATAACAATAGAAAAATCAACTAGGCAATAGTTTTTTTATAGAAAAAATGAAGAAAAAATAAAAAACGAGAAAACATTTAATATTTTCTCGTTTTTATTAGATGAGATCTAAAATTAGCACTTAGATTAGCACTTCAAGTTAAAAAGTGCTTATTTATTTTTACCTTCTAAGTAAAGCCATTCCGCGACTTGCTTTGCAAAATACGTCAAAATGCCATCCGCACCAGCACGTTTAAAGCAAAGCAATGATTCCATGATGCATTCTTTTTCTTTCAACCAACCATTTTGAATCGCAGCCATATGCATCGCATATTCACCAGAAACTTGATAAGCAAAGGTTGGCACACCGAAATAGTCTTTCACGCGATATACCATGTCTAAATATGGCATACCTGGTTTCACCATCACCATATCTGCCCCTTCTTGTAAATCAAGAGCCACTTCTTGCAAGCCTTCATTACCGTTGGCTGGATCTAGTTGATAGGTTTTCTTGTCACCACCTTTCAGGTTGCCGGCAGAACCGACTGCATCACGGAATGGACCATAATAGTTAGACGCATATTTTGCTGAGTATGCCATAATTTGTGTATTGATATGACCATTTTCTTCCAATGCCTGACGAATACGACCAATACGTCCATCCATCATATCACTCGGTGCCACAATATCAGCACCCGCTTCAGCGTGTGAAACAGCCTGTTTAATCAGGATATCTGTTGTGATATCGTTTAAGACATAGCCTTCCTCATCAATGATCCCGTCTTGTCCATGTAGTGTATAAGGATCGAGTGCGACATCGGTTAATACCCCTAATTCTGGATAAGCGGCTTTCAATGCTCTCACTGCGCGCTGTACCAAACCATTCGGGTTAAACGCTTCATCTGCCATTAAAGATTTTTTATCTTGTGCAACCACTGGGAATAATGAAATCACTGGCACGCCGTATTTCACTAAAAGACCTGCTTCGATTAATAACTGATCGATCGTTAAACGTTCAACTTTAGGCATAGAAGGGACTGGTTCACGATGATTTTCGCCTTCAATGATAAATACCGGATAAATTAAATCATTCGCGGTTAAAGTATTTTCTGCCACTAAACGGCGACTAAAATCATGTTTACGTAAACGACGAAGACGACGAGTTGGAAAACCGCCTAAAATTTGTTGAGTCATAATAATATTTCCTGTTTTTATGATGTTAAAAGGGCGTATCACCTACGCCCATTTTCTTAATCTTTGTGATTCAAATCACCCTGATTTTCTACCGCACTTTCCTCATCAGTTGCCTCTTCTTCATCCTCTTTCGGTTGATAGAAACGCGCAACTAACAAGCCTAATTCAAAGAGAAGACACATTGGTACAGCAAGTAAAGTTTGAGAGAACACGTCTGGTGGCGTTAAGATCATGCCAACAAAGAACGCTCCCACAATAATATAAGGGCGTTTTGCAGCTAATGCTTTCGTGGTTGTGACGCCAGTCCAGCAAAGCAAAATGATGGCAACGGGTACTTCAAAACACACACCAAAAGCCAAGAATAATGCTAGCGCAAAATCAAGGTAACTGCTGATATCTGTTGCGATAGCTACCCCTTCTGGTGCAGTTTGCGTAAAGAAACTAAACACGAAAGGGAAAACAACATAATAAGCAAACGCTACACCGCAATAGAATAAAACTGTACTGGAAAATAATAACGGATAAATTAAACGTTTTTCATGTTGATACAGTGCTGGTGCAACAAACGCCCAAATTTGATAAAGCAAATAAGGTACAGAAATAAACACCGAAACAATCGCGGTTAATTTAATTGGCGTAAAGAAAGGCGTTTGGATATTGGTTGCAATCATGGTTGCACCCTTTGGCATCACCGCGGTTAAAGGTGCGGCGACAAAATGATAAATATCATTAGAAAAATAAACCAACGCCACAAAAACCACTAAAATACAAATTACACAACGTAATAAGCGGTTTCTGAGTTCAACAAGATGGGTAATTAACGGTTGGGAATCGTCCGTCATATTGCTCATAATTATTCTCTAGGACTTCGCTTCAGATTTCGGTGCTGGCTGTAGCTCCACATCATCCGGCGAATAGTAATCGGATAAACGCTCAGTTAATTCAGCTTGTTCATGAGGTTCAAGTGCGGTCAAATCCACTTCTGTTTTTTCAGATTCCAAAACTTCGACAGTTTCATTCTCTGCATGTTCTGTGGATGCTGTTTCAACCGGTTTCTCTGCTGTTTCTTGTGCGCTTACCTCAAGTTTTTCCGCAGAATCAGCCGGATTTTCAGCCGCACTTTTAATTTCTTTAATTTGCTCTTCCACCGTTGTTCCTGCTGCAGCCGCTTTTTCTTCTAACTCTGCACGCATTTTTTGAGCTTGCTCTTTCAGCTCTTCAACGGTTTTACTTAAATCTGGGGAAAGCTGTTTGAGATTAAGTTGTTCCGCTTTCTTAATACTATCTTGCAACTCTTGCAATTTAAGCTCTTGTTTTAATTCATTTTGAACATTAGCTGCCAACCCACGGATTGTTTTCACCCAGCCCATTACCGTGCGAATAGCCACAGGTAAACGCTTAGGGCCTAGCACCACCAAGCCCACAAGCATCAATAAAACAAGTTCGGAAAAACCAATATCAAACACGGTTATGCCTGTTCTTTATCTTTTACAGTTTCAGTTTTTTCAGCGGTTGTTGTACCGTCTTTAATTTGAGTAAACTCAGCATCCTTTTTCGGCTCGTCATCAGACATCGCTTTTTTAAAGCCTTTTACTGCTGCGCCAAGATCAGATCCCGCATTGCGTAATTTTTTGGTACCGAATACTAATAAAATCACGACTAATAAAATAATCATTTGTGCTGGGGATAAACCAAACATAGAAAAACTCCGTTAGAATTAAATTGAAAATTTGGGCTTGAATATACTCTTTTTATGCATTTGTCTCAAGAGGTAATTTTAAAAGTGCGGTCAAAAAATAATGTTATTTTCAACCGCACTTTATTCTTATTATTCAGCCAGTTCTGTTTGCTCATGAGACAGGAATTATGAAATAACAAAATCCAGCTCTCTCATGTATCGCTCATAACATTGCAAGATGTCCACGATCAAATCCTCTTCCTTCGTGATATTCAAAGGATAACCTTCCAATTGAATATTGGTTGAAACCATTAATGCATGATGAACTTGTGCTGTTTCAGATGCGGGCTTCTCAAACAAGGTAATTTGGTAAAAAAAATCTTCTGCTAATCCATTTTCAATAGAAAGAACCAGTTGATTATTATCGCGGTCAAAATGTTGCTGTAATATCACATTTAAACCATAGGTACCAATGAATAACTGGCGTAACTCTCTCATTGCTAAAAGTGCCGTTGTTTTTAAATGGAAAATGGCGTCATCTCGCTTAGGTTCAATCACTAGCTGTCTTAAACGACTACGCCAGTTTGCACCTGTCCACAAATCTGAAACCTCTGTGGAATAATATTGTCGTTCAAATCGTAAACCTTTTAACAAACTCCATGCCATCACTGACATCAACAGAGCAAAAGGTAAAGAGAAAAACAACATCGTTGATTGTAGTATTTCAATACCGCCAAAAAGATAAAGAACAAATGTAACAGCTGACAATAAACCACCCCAAAACATAGATTGCCAACGAGGTGAAACCTGGCTTTTGTCTTCAATTGCGATATTATTAAGCGTATAAATACCAAAGTTAATGGTTACAATAAAAAAGAGTGTGATAATAAATAAAGCTAACGTTTTAGTTAAGCCGGAATAGGGTAAATAACTCAGAAAATCAAAAAGGAGTGACCCCACATTATTTACAGCTTGACCTAATGCTCCCTTAGCAAGATGTTCATTGACCCAAATGGCCCCATTACCAAATACAGTGAACCATAAAACGAAGAATAAACTTGGCACCATCAATACGCCGAAAATAAACTCCCGCAAAGTTCGTCCGCGAGAAATCCGTGCGATAAAAATCCCAAAGCCTGGCGCCCATGAAAACCACCATGCCCAGTAAAAAACCGTCCAATCCATAAACCAATCTAGATGTTCTACATCATAGGCATAAGCCTTGAAGCCGACTCTAATTAAACCGCTTAAATAGGTACCAATATTTTCCGTAAAAGCAGAAATTAAATATATTGTCGGACCGAATAGCAAAACCAATAACATAAAGAGAAAGGTAACGCCTAGATTTAGCTCACTAAGAATACGGAACCCGTTGGCAATCCCTTGCAGTGAAATTAAGATAGCAATGATAAAAACACTCACTAAAATAAGGGGAACCAAATACGGTGAGTTATCCAATAAATGCATTGAGTGGAATGCTGCAGCCAACCGAATCGCACTGTAACCTAAGGTTGCGACTACGCCAAATAAGGTGGTACAAATCCCGAGAATATCAATGACATCCCCGACTCTTCCATTAATCTTTTCCTTCAGTAAGGGATAAAAACAAGAACGTAAAGAAAAGGGTAATTTATAGCGAAATCCGAAATAAGCAATCGTAAGTGCAATTAATCCATAAATAGCCCAAGCACTGATACTCCAATGAAAAATACTAAAAAATAATGCCGTTCGAACTTTCTCATATTCACCTATTGGTGAAAGAAAATGTGAAAGCGGTTCAGCAACACCAAGAAAAACAATACCAATACCAATTCCAGAGGTAAAGAGTAATGCAATCCAAGAGCCTAATTTAAACTCTGGTTCTTCCTCATCACTCCCAAGTTTAATATCGCCGTATCGTCCTAACGCCAAGAAAAGTAAAAAGAATAGAAAAAATGCACTCAGTAAAATATAAAACCAGCTAAATTGAGAGAAAATAAAGGCTTTCGCCGCAGCAAGATAAGATATCGTTTGCTGCGTATCAAATAAAAGGCCTGCAATAATCGCTAAACTAAAACCTAAACTGCCCCAAATAACATTTGCTTTGAAAGTATTTTTTATCTTCATATTTGTTTTAAGATAAAAAGTGCGGTTAAAAACTTAGAGGATTTTCAACCGCACTTTAGTCTTATTATTCAGCCAATTCTGTTTGCTCGTGTGCCATCAATTCTTGACCAACATCGTCTAGCAAACTTAAATAACGTTCATAATGTTTCAACATATCAGCAATTAATTCATCTTGATCCATATATTGCACATCATAACCCACTCGACCATCAAAGAAATAAGTGTATGGCTCATAAGTCATACTATGCTGGATATGTGGCAAGTTATCGTCATTAATTAATTGCTCTGACACCTCACGACCGATAGATTTCACCCCGTACATAAAGTCTCTCATCAAATCTTTCTGAATGACTAACTCGACTGCAGGCTCATCTTGATCAAATAACGTGTTAATTTGCACACTCAATTCATATTTACCAATCAATTCTTGGCGTAGCTCACGCATTGCCGGCAATACCGTATGTTTAAGGAAACGTAAAATATCTTTTTCTTGCGTTTGGTTCATCATTTGTTCCAAACGTTCTTTCCATTTATCCCCCGTCCAGAAAATACTGGTTGGATTAACTTTGGTATCAAAATATTTTTTATCCGCATTCAAACCTTTCCATAAACTAAAGCACATCAATAACATCAACATCGCGAAAGGTAATGCCACTAATAGCGTCATTGTCTGTAGATTAGCCAAGCCGCCTGATTGCATCAAAACAATGGCGACAGTTGACATTAATACGCCCCACATCACCGCTTGCCAACGTGGTGCAGCAAGACTTTTATCGCGTGATGCAATGTTATTTAATACATAAATGCCCGAATCCGCAGAAGTGATAAAAAATAAAGAAATCACCACCAAACTCACTAAACCCGTCACACCAGAAAGCGGTAAATAATCTAAGAACTTAAAGAGCAACGTTTCAGGCGAAGAAATCATTTGTCCTAACGCACCTGCAGCTTCACCATCATTCAACCAAATGGCTGTATTACCAAATACGGTAAACCACAAGATACCGAACATGCTAGGAATCACCAACACGCCGAAAATAAATTCGCGAATGGTACGCCCTTTCGAAATACGAGCAATAAATAAACCGACAAATGGCGCCCAAGAACACCACCATGCCCAATACAGAATTGTCCAACCGCTAAACCAACTAGTATGTTCTTGTTCATAAACATAGGTTTTGAAACTTAATTTTACTAAGTTGCTAAGATACGTTCCGATGTTGTCGCTAAAAGCGGATAACAAATAAAGTGTCGGTCCCGCCACTAAGACGAAAATCAACAAACAGAAAGCTAATGTTAAATTCAGCTCACTTAAGATTTTTACCCCTTTCCCTACACCAGAAATCGCGGAAAATATCGCTAAACTCATTACCACGGCAATTACGACAACTTGCAAGCTGAAGCTATTTTCGCTAATCCAGCCTAATTGATGTAAGCCTGCACCCAATTGTGATGCACCAAAACCTAATGTTGTGATAACACCAAATAAGGTGGCAAGTAACGCCATAATGTCGATAAGATCGCCTAACTTGCCATTAATACGCTCTTTCAATAACGGATAGAAACAAGAACGTAATGCCAAAGGTAATTTGTAACGGAATCCAAAGTAAGCCAATGCCAACGCAATCGTGCCATACACCGCCCAGGCATGAATTCCCCAGTGGAATAAGGTGTGTAACAAGGCTTCTTGTTGCTTATGCTCTGCGCTGCCTGTGGTAATATCAGATAAGTAATGCGTCAATGGCTCTGCTACACCAAAGAACATCAACCCTACCCCCATACCGGCAGCAAATAACATCGCCAACCAAGACAGAAAACCAAATTCAGGCTCTTCTTCATCATTGCCTAATTTGATATTACCTAGGCTACTGACTGATAAAATGACTAAAAAGCCCAAAAATACTGAGAATGCTAATACGTAAAACCAACTAAAGTTGGCAAAAATGCCCGATTTGGCGGTATTTAATAAAGTTTGCGTTTGTTCCGGAGCGATTAAAATCATCGCAACGAGTAACACCACAAAAAATAACGTTGCACCAATCACTAAAGGATTGAACGACGTTTGCTTTTCCATAAATTTAGATAAAGACAACGCTTCCCCCTTAAAAATTAAGTGAATAAAAATAAAATCAGATTAAACAAAATAAGGCCTTAAGCCCTAAATGGTGAGATGGAACCATCGCAAATGATAGCACGGAGAAGTGCGATTTTGAAGGAAACGCTCAGTAGGATTTGAGTGGATTGTTTCCAAATACGAAATATATATTATCAAAACATCAATATTTTTTCAAATTAACGAAAATTAAAATACGATAAAGAAAAAGTGCGTTCAGAAAAATCGTTAAATTTTTGACCGCACTTTAACTTAATAATACTCATATGAATGTTCAACAATAGTGCTGCTAGGTTCATTAGCCTCATCAAACTCTTCATCCTTCAACACGTTGCCATAGTTATCAACAGTCTTTTTCCAACGTTTTAAAGAAGATTTTGAACCATCTCCAAATCCCAAAGGTGGGAATTCTTCAAATTGAATTTGATGTCCATTAGCATCAAAAGTCTTCAACTCTTTTCCACCATAACTGAATTCTGTCTGTTCAATTAGTTTTCCATCAGAGTATTTATTAGTATATTTTACAGGCTCAACAGTAAAAAGCTCATTCTTAAATTCTACAACATTGCCATGTTCATCATAATGGTAGCTATATTTGTTCATGCCATTTTCAAGTTTCTCGCACTCATTCTCACAAGAGTCATCTGCTTCTTTTTTAATGATTAATAATCCATTTTTATCATAAGTATTTTCAGATATAACTCGAGATTCGCTATCTTTAAATTTCTGTTTCTCTATAACTGTCAAAGTACCATCTGAATTAGTACGATAGCTATATTCGAGAACAGCGTCATCACCATTCCAAAAAACTTTAATCAATCGTCCTTGTTCGTCATACACAAAGTTTTTTGTTTGGGCAGAAGAATCTAACGTTTCTTCTTTGATTTTAAATCCCTGTGGATTAAAGTGAGTAATCTTATGTTCCAAAACAGAAGAATTGCGTAGATCTGTTACTTTCATTTCCCACTTTTTTACTGGTCCTTTCAAATTTAATAAGGCTAAATCTGTTTTTAACTGGGCAAAAAGTGTAGTGGAAAACAAAGCTAACAGACATCCCAATACGATGTGACGCATAAAAAGCTCCATTAGGTAAATAATTAAAAAGTGCGGTCAGAAAAACCGTTAAATTTCTGACCGCACTTTGTTAGGTGTTGATTAAATTCGTTCTTCGATAATGCCGCCACCTAAGCAGACTTCATCAAGATAAAATACCGCTGATTGACCTGGTGTGACCGCGGCTTGCGGCTCGTCAAAAAGAACTCGAATGCAATCGTCATCAATCGGCTCAACCAAACAAGCAATATCCGTTTGACGATAACGAGTTTTCACCGTACAACGGAACGCCTCACGCACGGGTTCGCGATTTACCCAGTGGAGCTGTTTGGTAATTAAGCCTTTGGAAAACAAACGTGGATGATCATGGCCTTGTGCCACAATCAATTCATTGTTTTCGACATCTTTATCCACCACATACCAGGCTTCATCACCGGCATTTTTTAATCCACCGATACCTAGCCCTTTACGCTGCCCCAGGGTGTGGTACATCAATCCTTCATGACGACCAATAATCTCGCCATCTACGGTACGGATATCACCTGGTTGAGCAGGCAAATAACGTGCTAAGAAATCCTTAAACTTACGCTCGCCGATAAAACAAATACCGGTAGAGTCTTTTTTCTTCGCGGTAATTAAACCTAAATCTTCTGCAATAGCACGTACGATCGGCTTTTCAATTTCACCAACAGGGAAAAGGCTTTGGCCTACCTGATTTTTACTCAACGTGTAAAGGAAATAGCTTTGGTCTTTATTGCTATCTAAGCCGCGCAATAGCTCTGCTTGATCATCTGCACCACGACGACGTACATAATGGCCGGTAGCAATATAGTTAGCACCCAAATCTTCCGCTGCATATTCCAAGAAAGCTTTAAATTTAATTTCTTTGTTACAAAGAATATCGGGGTTTGGTGTACGGCCGGCTTTGTACTCGGTTAAGAAATGCTCAAATACGTTATCCCAATATTCCGCCGCAAAATTGATTTTATGTAGCTTAATACCTAGCTTGTCACATACTGCTTGTGCATCAGCAAGATCTGCTGCGGCTGTACAATAATCGGTATCGTCATCTTCTTCCCAGTTTTTCATAAACAGGCCTTCCACTTGGTAGCCTTGTTGTTGAAGAATAAAGGCAGACACCGAAGAATCTACCCCGCCGGACATACCGCAAATGACTTTTTTAGTGGAATTTTCGACAAGTTGTTCTGCACTCAATGGTGCGAAATGTTGATTATAAGTATTTGAAATTAACATAAGTCTCCCGTAACTTCGGTTAAGGCGAAGCACATTGGTTGTAGATAAATGATAGCTACTTTATTGCTGAATAATCGATGTATCTTCTTTTAAAATATAAGAAGGCTCATCATTAAAAGAAATTTTATAAAACGTTTTCCCCGATTTTCCAACAATCTCCCTGAAAGTTTGACAAGGAACATCGGTTGCTTTTAATGTAAATAAAGTCGGCATATTTTCAATTTCAGCCTCTGTTTTACTCAATACCGATTTACTATAAATAGGTGTATCTTTTTGGATAAGCACATCAGGATAAGAATTAGAGGTATCGGGTTCCTCATCATCAAAAATACCTTTTTCAAGCACTAACGATTTTTTATCACCTAATTTTATTTTATCCTGTTCAGCAATATAAATTGAGCCTGTTCCATAACGAATCTCGGTAGCAGAAAACATCGGCATTGTATTCAACCATGCCCCCGCTTTTACAAGAATAACCGGTTTATTAAATTCAGAATCTGTATATAAATTAAGATCTGCATTTACCTTTGCTGGATAATATCCTGCAAAGGTAAAAGATGAAACCGTAAATAAAATTAATGTATAAACAAATTTTAATAATTTCATTAATTTATTTCACTTCATAAAATTGCGAATCATCGTCTTTCTTCGCAAATTTTTGTTCGTACTCAGCTTTGGCATTTTCATCGCCAGCATCTAATTTTTCTTGTAAAGTGTCGCAAGGTTTATCACAGTCACAGGCTTTGGCGATACCGAGTGATGAAAGTCCGCCACAGCTGCCCTTTAAACTTTGTTTTTTAAAGATAAAGCCCACGGACATTAACACAATAATGGCCACAAAAGCGATTAGGGTAAAAAATAACGTTTGCATGATTATTCCTTATTTGCGAGTAACTTTTGGAAGGCTGAAGACATTTTTGTTTCAAAGCCTTGTTCCGTTTTCATAATTAAATAAACCGGAATATTTTCTTTCTCTGCCACTTCCAATGCTTTATCTTCACCAAGTACAAATAGGCCTGTAGATAAGCCATCAGCAGTCATTGAGCTTGGTGCAAGCACGGTAATTGAGGCTAAATGATGCTGAATTGGATAGCCGGTTTTCGGGTCAATTTCATGTGCAAAACGTTGGCCATTTTCCTCGAAATAAATACGGTAATCGCCTGAAGTAGCCATCGCCATATTATTTAAACCAATTACTTCTTGAACTGATCTTTCACCTGTATTATTCGGTTTTTCAATAGCGATTTGCCAAGCTTTATTTTCGGCATTTTTACCTTTTGCACGGATTTCTCCGCCAATTTCCACCATATAGTTTTGTACGTGATTTTGCTCTAATACATTCGCAACTTGATCCACACCAAAACCTTTAGCGATAGATGATAAATCAATATAAACTTGCGGTACTGCTTTACTTAAAGTTGGGGTTTTACCGCTCATATCAAGGTGAATTTTATCAATTCCCACCCAACTTTGACGTTCAGCAAGTTGCTCAGGGGTTGGCTTACGTTCTGGGCGTCTTTCTGGCCCAAAACCCCATAAATTCACTACAGGCCCTACAGTCACATCCAATGAACCCTCAGTAACCTTATTTAAACGGATCGCTTCTTGTAATACTTTGGCAAAGTCCGCAGAGATTTCAATTGGCGTATTCACTTGCGTATTTTGATTAAAACGGCTCAATTCGGAATCTTTAATGTAAGTGGACATTTTCTGATTCACATCTTTTAAAACCACTTCAATCTGCTCATGTGTTTTTTCAGCATTTTCTTTAACTGAACCGTCATCAATGTAGCGGATATGGTAAGTGGTCCCCATGGTTTTGCCACTAAGTGAAATAATTTCTGGATCTTTTTGACAGGCCGTCAACAGGGTAAATAACGCCAGGAAAAACAGTGATTTAGCTTTCATATTATATTTGATATATTTCAGCCAATATCTATATTGTATTAATAGATATTGGCTGTTGATTTAAAATTATTGAAGTGTTTCATTAACTTTAGATACATCTTCAATTACATATTTTGCATTAAAGATTAATCCAGGAATTAGTGCATTTGGTTTGTTATTAAAGCATGCAAAAGTATTCTTATATGTTCTAGGTTTAATTACATTATAAGCCGTACCATTCATCATATATACAAGATTACCATTCATAAGACTCAGCTCTTGATTAACTATATTTTTACCAGAAATTCCAACGTTAAAACTTTGAGACTGGTTATCTATCGCAACAAAATATTTACATCCAGCTGATAAACTCATCTCTGCAGCCTTTCTTAGCCCATATCGATAAATAGCACCCCTGCCAGTAAACCCATTTCCTGAAGATGTAACTTCAAAGATAGTATCATCCAATCTAATACCTGTAACGCCCCCTCGCAATCCTCTTTCTTGATAAGGAGTTGAACAGGCTGTTAATGTTAATATAGTAGTCATAATTAAACTTAGAATTAATTTTTTCATTTTATTTTCCTTTAGGTATATAAAATGGTCAAATTTACGGAATTTCCATAAATTTGACCCATATTTAAAATCAACCACCGAAGTCATCTAATAAGATGTTTTCATCTTCAACACCGAGGTCTTTCAACATTTTGATTACCGCCGCGTTCATCACCGGAGGTCCACACATGTAGTATTCACAATCTTCTGGTGCTTCATGATTTTTCAAGTAGTTTTCATAAAGTACGTTGTGAATAAAGCCGGTGTAACCTGTCCAGTTATCTTCTGGTAACGGATCAGATAATGCCACGTGCCATGTAAAGTTAGGGTTTTCTGCTTGAAGCTGATCAAAATCTTCTACATAGAACATTTCACGTTTAGAGCGTGCACCATACCAGAATGACATTTTACGTTTAGAGTGTAAACGTTTTAATTGGTCAAAGATATGAGAACGCATTGGTGCCATACCCGCACCACCACCGATGAATACCATCTCATTATCGGTTTCTTTCGCGAAGAATTCACCGAATGGACCAGAAATTGTCACTTTATCACCTGGTTTTAATGACCAAATGTAAGAAGACATTTGACCTGGAGGCGCATCAGGTTGACGTGGTGGAGGCGTTGCAATACGCACGTTAAGCATAATGATGCCTTTCTCTTCTGGATATGAAGCCATTGAGTAAGCACGGATAATATGCTCATCCACTTTAGACACATAACGCCATAAATCGTATTTGTCCCAATCTTCGTGGTATTCTTCTGGAATATCAAAATCTTTATAGTAAACCGTATGTGGATCAGCTTCGATTTGGATATAACCACCAGCACGGAAAGGTACTTCTTCGCCTTCAGGAATAGCCAATTTAAGCTCTTTGATGAAGGTTGCTTTGTTATCGTTAGAAATAACAGTACATTCCCATTTTTTCACGCCGAAAATTTCTTCTGGAAGTTCAACGTCCATATTGCCTTTTACATTCACTTGGCAAGCTAAACGATAACCTTCTTTTGCTTCACGTTTATTAATATGAGAAAGCTCGGTTGGTAGAATTTCACCACCGCCACTTTTCACTTTCACAATACATTGGCCACAAGAGCCACCGCCACCACAAGCAGAAGAAACGAAGATACCTTTACTTGCTAACGCACCAAGTAATTTGCCACCAGCTGGTAAAGTAATCGCTTTTTCAGGATCGTCATTAATAGAAATGGTGATATCACCAGAATCCACTAATTTTGATTTAGCGAATAAAATAATCGCAACGAGCACTAAAAGGATAACCGTAAATGCCGCAACACCTAATAATAAAATTGAAGATTCGCTCATTTATGCCTCCTTATAACTGAATTCCAGAGAATGACATAAAGCCAAGCGCCATCAAGCCTGCAGTAATAAAGGTAATCCCTAATCCTTTTAAGCCTGCCGGTACATCGGCATATTTCATTTTTTCGGTTAAGCCTGCAAGCGCAACGATTGCTAACATCCAACCTAACCCTGCACCCACACCATAAACTGCAGATTCTGCAAAAGTGTATTCACGTTGTACCGCAAAAGATACACCACCAAAGATCGCACAGTTTACGGCGATAAGTGGAAGGAAAATACCTAATGCGTTATAAAGTGCTGGGAAGAATTTATCTAAAGTCATTTCAAGTAATTGAACAAGACCCGCAATAATCCCGATAAAGGTAATAAAGTTTAAAAACTCAAGGCTTACACCTTCTACCAATGCGCCATCTTTTAATACATGTTCGTATACAAATTGGTTAGCCGGTACCGCAATACCAAGTACCACTGTTACCGCAACACCAAGGCCAAATGCCGTAGAAACTTTCTTAGAAACCGCAAGGAAAGTACACATCCCTAAGAAGAAAGAGAGCGCCATGTTTTCAATGAAGATCGCCTTCACGAATAGGCTAATATAATGTTCCATTGATTATTTCTCCTGTTGCTCAGGTTTCCACGTTCTTAAGCCCCAAATAACGAAGCCGATAATAAAGAACGCACTTGGTGCAAGAAGGAATAAACCGTTTGGTTGATACCAACCACCGTCTTGAATAGTTTGGAATACAGGGAAACCAAATAAACGACCAGAACCGATTAATTCACGTAATGTTGCAACAATTAATAAGATCGCACCATAACCTAAACCGTTACCGATACCATCAACAAAGCTTTCTAACGGTGGTGATTTCATCGCAAACGCTTCTGCGCGTCCCATTACGATACAGTTTGTAATGATAAGACCGACGAATACAGAGAGCTGTTTAGATAAACCATAAGCATAAGCTTTTAATACTTGGTCAACCAAGATTACTAAAGATGCGATAATCGCCAGTTGCACAATGATACGGATACTATTTGGAATATAGTTACGAATCAATGAAATGAACAAACTGGAGAAACCGGTTACCAAACTTACCGCAATCGCCATAACGATCGCGGTTTGTAATTGGGTTGTTACCGCTAATGCAGAACAGATACCCAAAATTTGCAAGGCAATCGGGTTATTTTTAGCAATAGGATCTAATAAAAGACCTTTTAAATTTACTTTTGCATCAGCCATTATTTGATTTCTCCTGCTTTAAATTTCGCTAAGAATGGACCAAAGCCATTTTGGCTGAACCAATAATCAAATGAACCTTGAACACCGTTACTGGTTAAAGTTGCACCTGATAAACCATCTACACCGTGCTCTTTATCTGCAGCAGAGCTACCTTTGTAGATTTTGAATTTTTGGTTACCTTGTTCATCGAATAATTTTTTATCAACGAACTGTGCTTGCCAACGCGGGTTCGCAATTTCACCACCAAGACCAGCTGTTTCACCTTGATCATAGTAAGTAATACCTTTGATGGTATTCGCATCTGGTGCAACAGAAACAAAACCATACATGGTTGACCATAAACCACGGCCATACATTGGTAATACAACTTGGGTTACATTGCCTTGTTCATCTTTTACAAGATAAACACGCGCTTGGTTTGCACGAACCTTAATTCCAGCTTTATCAGCCTCAGCTGGGATAGCTTGGCTTTTAGCTGGATCTTTAACGGCATCTTTAGGTTCAAATTTATTAATTTCTTCTGCTGAAGCTTGAACGTAATCACCACTTTGCAAATCAACTAAACGTGGTTCAATAAATTTGCTGTAAGTGTCTTTAATTACTGATGCATTATCTTCTTTCATTAAGCCAGCAACAGTTAAAATGTTACGTTGAACGTCGAGTGCTTTTTGTTCATCTTGTTTGGATTTTAATGCTACTGCAGCACCAGAAACCACGATAGAACACACTAAACTTAGCAACACAACAACGGTAACTGTACCGCTAACGCTATCTTTATTAAATTTAGCCATTTGTTCTTGCTCTCCGACGTTTGATATTTGCTTGAACCACGATGTAGTCGAAAATTGGTGCAAATAAGTTTGCAAATAAAATCGCTAACATCATCCCTTCTGGATAAGCTGGGTTCACTGTACGAATTAATACAGCCATCACGCCAATTAACGCACCGTACCACCATTTACCTGTGTTGGTAAATGAAGCTGATACAGGGTCTGTAGCCATGAAGATCATACCAAGTGCAAAACCACCTAATACAAAGTGCCAATGCCAAGGCATGGAGAACATTTGGTTAGAATCAGAACCGATTAAGTTGAATAAGGTTGCAGTACCAATCATACCGATCATGACACCAGCCATAATGCGCCAAGAAGCAATTCGAGTGAATACAATCACTGCACCACCGATTAATAACGCAAGCGTTGAAACCTCCCCCATTGAACCAGGGATATTACCGATGAATGCATCCATCCAAGTAATAGGTTGACCGGTTACAGTGTGTTGTAATGCTGCTTGACCACCTTGAGACCATTGTGAAAGTGCGGTTGCACCTGAGAAACCATCTGCTGCAGTCCATACTAAGTCACCGGAAATTTGAGCCGGATAAGCAAAGAATAAGAATGCACGACCAGCAAGTGCAGGGTTCATAAAGTTACGACCTACACCACCGAAGATTTCTTTCGCTACCACGATACCAAAGCTGATACCAAGCGCCGCTTGCCATAATGGCAATGTTGGTGGAACGATTAACGCAAATAAAATGGTTGAAACGAACATCCCTTCATTTACTTCATGACCACGCACCACTGAGAACAATAATTCCCAAATTGTACAAACGGTAAATACCACTAAGTAAATTGGTAAGAAGAAGATCGCCCCTAACGCCATTTTTGAGCCCCAAGTTGCATTATTGGTTAAATCTAAACCTAATGAACTTGCAAGCGCATAGTGCCAATCGTTAGCAATTAATTGCTCTAAATTGCCTAATTGATTTAAAGCAGGGATCGCTTGGTTACCCACATTGTACATCCCGTAGAAAATCGCTGGGAACAACGCAAGGAAAACCGTAATCATCATACGTTTTGAGTCTAACGCATCACGAACGTGTGTGTTTTTGTGCGTTACCGTACCTGGTGTATAAAGCAAGGTATAAATCGATTCAAAGACCGGATAAAGCTTGCTGTATTTACCACCTGGTAAAAACGCGGGTTCCATTTTTTCAAAAAGATTTTTTAAACCCATTTTTAACCTTCCTTCTCAATCTTATCTAATACTTGACGCAAGATTGAACCGTATTCATATTTGCCCGGGCAAACGAAAGAACATAATGCTAAGTCTTCTTCATCCAATTCAAGACAACCTAACGCTTGTGCACCATCGGTATCGCCCACGATTAAATCACGTAATAATAATGTCGGTAAAATATCCAACGGCATTACGCGCTCATAGCTACCGATTGGTACCATTGCACGCTCACCACCATTTTCTGCAGTAGTGAAATTGAATAATTTCTTACCAAAGTGACCTAATACGGTACGGGTAATCGAATATTTGTTCGATTGTGGTGTGATCCAACCTAAGAACTCTTTCTCATTACCTTCTGCAATCACAGAAACTTGTAATGCATAACGACCCAAATAGTCGTGAGCATCTTTTGCTGTTTGACCACAAAGTACTGAACCAGAAATCACACGGTTATTACCGTCTTTTAATTCACCTGCGGTTAATTGAGAAAGGTTAGCACCGATTACGGTACGAACTAAACGAGGCTCTTTCACTTGCGGACCAGCAAGAGAAATAATACGTTCTACATAAAGTTCGCCCGTGGTGAATAATTTACCTACAGCAATCACATCTTGGTAATTGATATGCCATACCGTTTTATTCACACCGACTGGATCGATAAAGTGAATATGAGTACCCACTAAACCAGCAGGATGGACACCGCCAAAATCATGTACTTTTAGGTTAGGTAAATCCACGGTTGGGATATTGCTATCACCCGCTTTACATAGATTTAATGGTTTATTTGGGAATAGACGACTTAATACCGTTAAACCGTCAATAAAATCTTGCCAATGCTCTTTTAATACCACCTCTGGATTTGCAGCCAAAGGATTGGTATCCATCGCATTTACAAACAGAGAAGAAGGTTCTGCATCTAAGGCAGGCACTTTGCTGAACGGACGAGTGCGGAACGCTGTCCACAAACCGGATTCAACGAGGTTTTGTTTAACTTGTTCAGAAGAAAGCGTATTGAGCTCACCTGCGTTATATTTAGCGAAAGTAACTTGATCGTTACCTTGCACATCAATGACCACAGATTGTAATACACGTTTTTCGCCACGATTAATTACAGTGATAGTACCACTCGCAGGGGCTGTGAAAACCACTCCAGGGTTTTTCTTGTCTTCAAAAAGCACTTGGCCTTTTTTAACAACATCGCCTTCGCGTACCTTCATAGAAGGACGCATACCCACATACTCTTCACCAAGAATCGCAACCTGATTCACAGCGTTACCGCTATGGATTACTTGTGCTGGCTTTCCTGCAATAGGAAGATCCAAGCCTTTTTTGATTGTAATCATACTGTTTGCACTACTTTTCTAGGTTAAAAACACGATTGCAATCAAAGCATATGCTTTAAAAGCAATCTCGCGATTGAGCGTGACAGAAAATACTTTGATATCAAAGCATTATTAACTGACACATAAATTTAAAAACTCAAATCTGTTTTATTTCTCGACGAGTAAGGAATTACTTACACATCAAGAAATTGAAATTCGAAAATTAAAAGCGCCCCATTCTATCGAAAATTGGGCTTTTATGCCACTTTATACCCTTACTTTTTGTGAAATATTTGTGAATATTTCTAAACCAACGTTTATCAAGAATACGGACAAATGATTTTAAAATAAAAAGAGAGAAGGGCACTCGACTTCTCCCTTTTTGTAGAGATGAAAATAGAATAGATGGAACGTAAGGAAATACTTACTGTCCAATACCTAAACAGTTCGGTGATTTTGGAAATGCTTTACCCAGGCTTTCCCATTCATTTTTTGTATAGAGATGAAGGGCTAATGCATGAATGCCATTTTTTAAATCATCAGCAAAAAGTTGGTAAAGTTTTTGGTGACGTTGCACTTTTCGCATGCCTTCAAAAGCATCGCTAACAATCACTAATTTAAAATGAGAATCGGCTCCTCGACCTGAACTGTGCATATGGCTTTCATTTTCTACAGTAACAAAGTGCGGTTGAAATTCAGCTTGAATTCTCTCTAATAATTCTTGTTGTTTTGACATAAATAAACTCCCTAACTTTTTGCTATACATTCAGCGTTAAGTTTGTAAGAATAACACAAATTAACCTAATTCAATGAGGAAATTATGAAAGTAACAAACAAAATCAAAGCATTATCAACAATAACGTTGGCGGCAGCGACATTATTTTTAGCGGGTTGCCAAGCGCAATCTAATACCTTAACTTTTGCGCCTCAATCTCCGACTGCATCAATGAATATTAACCAATCAGCAGTGGTAACAGTTAATACTCGCGATTCTCGTCCACAACAAGAAATTGCAACTTATACTAAATCAGGTGAGCTGATTAAATTAAACGCCTCACCAAGCGTTACTCAACTTTTCCAACAGGTGATGCAACAAAATTTGGTTAGTAAAGGTTTCCGTATTGGACAAGCGAATAATGCGAATGCTGGCGTAACTGTTGATGTAAAAGAATTTAACGCTAAAGTAGAGCAAGGTAATTTACGTTATACCTTAAACAGTAAAATCCAAGCAGTTGTTTATGTACAAGGTCCACGCGGACAATACAACAAAACCTTTAATGCAACCCGTTCACAATCTGGCGCATTTAATGCGAGCAATGATGAAATTCAAAAAGTGTTAGGCGAAACCTTCAAAGATATTGTTAATAATATTTATCAAGATCAAGAAGTTACTAACGCAATTAATCAATATACCAATTAATTAAAAAGTGCCGTGTCCTTTTCAATAATCACTTGACGAATACGCCTTTCAAGCGTAACATTCGACCGATTTTTTAACGAGAAGGACACACACTTTGGACAGTCATAGTCGATACCGAATATCGCTTTAGACTCTCGCCTCTTATCAGCGAGAGTTCGCTGGTAATCAACTTACCTTTCTTCGGCATCTTTTATCGAACGAAACCCATTTTAAAACATTCAAAAATTTGACCGCACTTTTCTCTAGTGCCAATTTCGTTTGATCTTTTTTTGTTCACAGTTGGATCTTCATAATCCCAAAAGGAGTATGACCAATGATTAACGCTTTTGCCATTAACGATTCCCGCTTGGTTCGTATTGATGACGAACCAACCGATCTCAGCTCTGCCATTTGGTTAGATTTGCTGGAGCCGACAGGGGAAGAACGTGAAATGTTGCAAGAAGGCTTAGGACAAAGTCTCGCCTCATTCCTCGAATTGGAAGACATCGAAGCATCCGCACGTTTCTTTGAAGACGAAGACGGCTTGCACTTGCACTCATTCTTCTATTGTGAAGACGAAGAAAACTACGCCGACCTCGCAAGTGTGGCGTTTACTATTCGTGATGGCCGTCTATTTACCCTGCGTGATCGTGAATTGCCGGCATTCCGTTTATATCGTATGCGTTCTCGTAGCCAGCGCTTATTCGAATGTAATGCATATGAAGTCTTACTCGACTTATTTGAAACCAAAATTGAGCAATTGGCCGATGTTATCGAAAACGTTTATGCGGATTTGGAAAAATTAAGTCGCGTAATTTTAAACGGTACGCAAGATGAAGCTTTCGATGAAGCTTTAAATACCCTAACAGAACAAGAAGATACCAGTTCTAAAGTGCGTTTGTGTTTGATGGATACACAACGTGCATTGGGTTTCTTGGTACGTAAAACTCGCTTGCCGCCAAACCAGTTAGAACAAGCACGAGAAATCTTACGAGATATTGAATCCTTGCAACCGCATAATGAGTCTTTGTTCCAAAAAGTAAACTTTTTAATGCAGGCGGCAATGGGTTACATTAATATCGAGCAGAATAAAATCATGAAATTCTTCTCGGTCGTATCGGTTATGTTCCTACCGGCAACACTTGTCGCATCTACTTACGGGATGAACTTTGAATTTATGCCGGAACTCCATTTTAAATATGGTTACCCAATGGCTATTGGATTAATGATTGGTGCGGCGCTTACGCCTTATATCTATTTTAAACGGAAAGGTTGGTTATAATGGAAATTTCCCAAACTGCATTATTTTTAGGATCGATTATCGATCTGTATTGTTTAGTGTTAATTTTACGCGTATGGCTCCCCTTAGCGAACGTGGATTATTACAATCCTATTTCTCAATTTACGCTGAAATTTACCCAACCGGTTATTGCACCATTACGTAAAGTTTTTCCTGTGGTGAAAAAAGTGGAAACGGCGGCACTGTTTTTAGTCTTCTTGCTTTGCGGACTAAAATCGATTCTCTTTGGAGGATTAAATCTCAGTTTCTTCTTACTATTGGGCATATTAGGACTAATTAAAAATATCGGTGTGGCAATTTTCTATGTGTTAATCGCCAGTGCAATTTTAAGTTGGTTTAATCGTGGCAATAATCCTGCATTCTATGCGTTATATCAACTTACCGAACCATTATTGAAACCCATTAAACGCATTTTACCAACTATAGGCATGATTGATTTTTCACCAATGGTGATCGCCATTATCCTATTATTTTTGAATAATCTCTTTTACGATTACTTTAAACTTTTATGGGCAATTGCCGCTTAAATTGCGGTCAAAAATAATATTATTTTTTCGGGCTGGATTTTCCAGCCCTTATTGTAAATGTGATAAGTAAATTTAGTTATGTCAGCAATCGAACAAACACCTGAAGGACTACGTCTTAAAATCATTCTGCAACCCAAAGCCAGTAAAGATCAAATTGTGGGATTACATGATGATGAACTCAAAATCACGATCACCGCACCACCTGTTGATGGTCAAGCAAATGCTCACTTGCTGAAATTTTTGAGTAAAACATTCAAGGTACCTAAGAGCTCAATAGTTCTTGAAAAAGGTGAATTAAACCGACATAAACAAGTTTGGATTCCTTCGCCTAAATTAATTCCATCTGAAATTCAAAATCTCTTATAAAATCAGTAAAAAAATCACCGCACTTTCTACCAATTTTCCCCGTTTTACGCTATCCTATACCACATTTTATAAAGCAAAATATGCCGCAAAGTGCGGTCAAAATTTAAGGTGATTTTCTATGCAACAACATTACCGTCCTGATTTGATTGAACCCGCTGTTCAACAATATTGGGCTGAAAATAAAGTCTTCAAAGCCATCAAAGATACATCTAAAGAAAAATATTACTGTCTTTCAATGTTCCCTTACCCATCTGGTCGTTTACATATGGGTCATGTACGTAACTACACCATCGGTGATGTAGTTTCTCGTTATCAACGTATGAATGGCAAAAACGTATTACAGCCAATTGGTTGGGATGCATTCGGTTTGCCAGCAGAAGGTGCTGCGATTAAAAATAAAACCGCACCGGCAAAATGGACTTACGAAAACATCGAATACATGAAAAACCAGCTCAAAATGTTGGGCTTTGGTTATGACTGGGATCGCGAAATTGCGACTTGCCGTCCGGAATACTATAAATGGGAACAATGGTTCTTCACCGAGCTTTACAAAAAAGGCTTAGTATACAAAAAAACCTCCACTGTAAACTGGTGTCCGAACGATGAAACCGTATTGGCTAACGAACAGGTGCACGAAGGTTGCTGCTGGCGTTGTGACACTCCGGTCGAACAAAAAGAAATCCCACAATGGTTCATTAAAATTACTGATTACGCTGAACAATTATTAGGTGGATTAGATCAACTGCCACAATGGCCAGACATGGTAAAAACCATGCAACGTAACTGGATTGGCCGTTCTGAAGGGGTAGAAATTACGTTTGACGTAGCAGATACCGCAGAAAAAGTCGCGGTTTATACCACCCGTCCGGATACCTTCTATGGCGTAAGCTATTTAGGTATCGCAGCTGCTCACCCATTAGCAGAATTGGCAGCAGAAAAAAATCCTCAATTGGCTGAATTCATCCGTGAAGCAAAAAATGCCAAAGTGGCAGAAGCAGACCTTGCCACTATGGAGAAAAAAGGGATGGCAACCGGATTATTCGCCATTCATCCATTAACCGGTGAAAAATTACCGATTTGGGTCGCTAACTTTGTGTTAATGCACTACGGTACTGGCGCGGTAATGGCAGTTCCAGCACATGACCAACGTGACTTTGAATTTGCTCAAAAATATGGTTTGCCAATTAAACAAGTAATCGCACCGCTTGCCGATGAAGAAATTGATTTAACTAAACAAGCTTTTGTTGAACACGGTAAATTAGTTAACTCAGCTGAGTTTGATGGTTTAGACTTTAATGGCGCATTCAACGGTATCGCGGATAAATTAGAAAAATTAGGCGTAGGTAAACGCCAAATTAACTATCGTTTACGTGACTGGGGCGTTTCCCGTCAACGTTATTGGGGTGCACCAATTCCAATGCTCACCTTAGCAAACGGTGAAACCGTACCGGCACCAATCGAAGATTTACCGATTATTCTGCCGGAAGATGTGGTCATGGATGGTGTGAAAAGCCCAATTAAAGCGGATCCAAACTGGGCAAAAACCACCTTCAACGGTGAACCTGCATTAAAAGAAACCGATACCTTTGATACCTTTATGGAATCGTCTTGGTACTACGCGCGTTACACCTCACCAAGCTATGCTGAAGGCATGTTGGATAAAGATGAAGCGAACTACTGGTTACCGGTGGATCAATATATCGGCGGTATTGAGCACGCGACAATGCACTTGCTCTACTTCCGTTTCTTCCACAAATTATTGCGTGATGCAGGTTTCGTAACGAGCGATGAGCCAGCACAAAAATTATTATGCCAAGGCATGGTATTAGCTGATGCGTTCTACTACACCAGCCCGACTAACGAGCGTATTTGGGTAAGCCCAACGCAAGTCACTCTTGAGCGTGATGAAAAAGGCCGTATCATCAAAGCAACCGATCCGGAAGGCCGTGAATTAGTGCATACCGGTATGACCAAAATGTCGAAATCGAAAAATAATGGTATCGACCCACAAGAGATGGTGGAAAAATACGGTGCTGATACTGTGCGTCTCTTTATGATGTTCGCATCTCCTGCGGAAATGACGCTTGAATGGCAAGAATCTGGCGTAGAAGGGGCAAAACGTTTCTTAGGTCGTGTATGGAATTTGGTGTATGAATACAGTCAAAATCCTGCAAAAACCGCTTTAGATGTAACCGCACTTTCTGCAGACCAAAAAGCACTTCGCCGTGATGTGCATAAAACGATCGCCAAAGTGAGCGATGATATTGGCCGCCGTCAAACGTTCAATACTGCTATCGCGGCAGTGATGGAGTTAATGAATAAATTAACCCGTGCGCCATTAGAAAGCGAGCAAGATCGTGCTGTGATGGCAGAAGCATTAAGCGCAGTCGTGCGTATGCTTTACCCAATCACACCACATATCTGCTTTGAGTTATGGAAAGCTTTAGGTAACGAAAGCAACATCGACCATGCAGAATGGGTGAAAGCTGATGAAGCGGCGATGGTCGAAGATGAAAAACTTATTGTGGTTCAAGTCAACGGTAAAGTTCGTGGTAAAGTCACCGTTGCAGCTGATGCGGATGAAGAAACCGTGAAAACGGTTGCATTTGCAGATGAAAATGTGAAGAAATTTACTGACAATACACAAATCGTGAAAGTGATTTATGTACCAGGTAAATTGTTAAATGTGGTGGTTAAACCGCAATAATCCATAAAATAACCGCATTTTATTCTAAGTGTTGCATAAACAGCTCTTAAACAAAATAAAGTGCGGTGAATTTTACAGGTAATTTTTATGATGAAATCAATCAAAACGATCTGCTTTGTTGGGGCAACAGCCTTTTTAACTGCTTGTGGTTGGCACTTCGATAATGGTGCGGCTGTTCCTGCGGAATTAAAAACAATGGCCCTTGAAAGTAGCGACCCATACAGTGAAATGTCTATGGCAATGCGTAAGCAACTGCTTAGCAACAATGTAAACCTTGTTCCTGCAAAACAAGGTGTGCCAGTGTTGCGTTTAAATAAACAGACTTCAAGCGACAAAGTCGCATCTGTCTTTAAACAAGGCCGTGAAGCAGAAAAAGTATTGACTCTTGATGTTGAAGCAAGTGTACGCTTGGCTAACGGAGAAACCTATCCAATCTCTGCAAAAATCAACCGCACTTTCTTTGATAACTCACGCGCTGCATTAGCAAAATCAGCTGAGCGCGATGTGATTTGGAATGATATGCGCGAACAAGCGGCTCGCCAATTAATTAATAAAATGGCGGCCTTGCAACATCAAGTTCAAGGGAAATAATGAACCGCATTTTTCCTGAGCAACTAGCCTCTAACCTGAACAGCCATTTAGCGAAAGTCTATTTTTTGGTTGGGACAGATCCCCTATTGCTCAGTGAAAGTGAAGATCTCATTCATCAAGCTGCCCTTCTTCAAGGTTTTGATGAAAAGAATCAAATCACCATAGATACTAATACTGACTGGCCTACATTAATCGAGGCCAGCCAATCTATGGGGCTCTTCTTTAATAAACAAATTTTCATTCTCAATTTACCCGAAAATTTGACCGCACTTTTGCAGAAAAACCTTCAGCAATTTATCAGCGGATTAAATGAAGATAGCTTGCTTGTCCTCACCTTGCCTAAATTGTCTAAAGCAGCCGAAAAACAAGAGTGGTTTATTCAGGCGAATCAACTTGAGCCACAAGCTGTTATCGTGAACTGCCAAACACCGAACTCAGAACAACTTTCTCGTTGGGTGAAGCATCGTACAAAAAACATGGGATTATCAGCGGATGAGGAAGCCATTCAACTCCTTTGTTACAGCTATGAAAATAATCTACTGGCATTGAAACAAGCGTTACAGCTTTTAGATTTGCTTTATCCTGATCACAAACTCACGTATAACCGCGTTAAATCAGTGGTAGAGCAATCTTCTGTATTTACCCCTTTCCAATGGATTGATGCATTGTTATCAGGCAAAGCAAACCGCTCAAAGCGAATTTTGCGAGGTTTACAAGCTGAAGATGTGCAACCTGTCATTTTATTGCGTACTTTACAGCGTGAACTGCTCACGTTGTTAGAATTAACCAAGCCACAGCTGCGTAATCCCTCTCTTAACACGAGTTTGCCTACACAGACACTCAAAGCGGATTTTGACCGTCTCAAAATTTGGCAGAATCGTCGTCATCTTTATACGGCAGCGATACAACGATTTACCTATCAAAAGCTCTTTGAAATATTGCAAGAATTAGCAGATATTGAGCGCATCACCAAACAAGAATATGGTCAAGACGTGTGGGTAAAATTGGCCGACTTATCGGTTAAAATTTGTTTATAAAAAAATCTCGGCGTTAACCGAGATTTTTTATTATTGCGCAATTTTTAAATCTTGATACAGATAATTTCGATAGCTATTCACTAAATCCACATCCTCTGCATCTTCGAGCTTACCTTGGCTTAGCTGACGCATCGCGATATTCGCTCGCATAAAGTCATCTTTCGGTGATAAACCTGCCACATCAAGTAATATGCCACCAACAAAGGCTAAATCTAAGAAATCTTGCTGTTGAACAAAGTCAGTCTTACGATTAGTTCTAACGACAAATTGAGTCACATAATCCGGGTTCGCAAAGTTACCTTTTTTCGGTGGAAGCTGATTATCAAAAGCGACTTGGTGATCACCAAAATAACCGAATACATAAGGCGTTTCACGTGATTTTAAATAATCATTTAAACCTTCGATTGCCTCATTGAGGCTAGCAATGCGATCAATATAATCATTTAGGCAGGAAATCGCTTTTCCCCCTAAACGCTTACTCGCCAAATTAAAATGGTTTGGCATATTTGTGTTGTAAGGGCCGTGCTCTTTCATCGTGAGCACATAGACAAACATAGGCTGTTTCACATTTTCCAATGATGGATGCTGTTTCTGCAGAATCAGTTTGGTGTAATACATCATCTCTTCACTGCTAATATGCCAGAGATTTTTGCTGATTGATGCCGGATAGCCTAAATCTTGTGGTTGCAACATCAAATCAAAACCAAAGTGGTCATAAGCAGGTTTGGCGTTGTAGTTACCTTTCGTAAAAGGCGATAACGCCACGCAAAAATAGCCTTGCTCACGAAGGTTTTTAATAAAACCCGTCTGTAAGTGTGGCACAACCGAATAAAACACCCCACTTGCTAAAGCACCAAAATCGGTTGAAGGCACCCCTGCAAGGAAAGCAAATTCAGATTTCCACGTTGCGCCACCCAGCGTATGTACACGCAATGGACTTACAAATGCGGTATCTTCCTGCTTATTAAACATCGAAAATGGCGGGATGGTTTCTGCATCAAAATCAAATTGATGAGGATTCAAGGTTGATTCTTGTAAACAAACCACAATGTCGGGCTTTTCCGCACTTTCAGTTTTACTCTCAGCCTTTTCATTTAAAAGTGCGGTCATTTTTTCTTTAAATTTTTGACTATTACCTTCAAATTCTGGCACTTTAAAGAATACGCCACGACAAGACATAGGCAGGTTTAAGAAAACATCTCGACCATCATCCGGCAATGAGTCTAACCAGACTTTTGTCGCATCCGGATCTTTAGAATAATGCCACATTAAACCAAAGCTCGTTGCAGCGAGTATTGCTGCAAATACACGAAATCCAGTTGAGGCACTTTCTACATCTGACCAACCGAAGACAGCATAACCTAATAGACCTAATAGCCCTAATACACCGAAAATCGCCCCTTTATAATGTAAAAGAGTTTCCCAATTTCGCCAGTCTGTAACAAGCCAAAAATCTGAAATGAGTAAAGGTTGTTTGTAGTAATGAATTTTCATTCGATGGAATAACATCAATACCACAAAAAGTACGGACGCAAAATTCAATCCGCGTTGCCATTGACCTGTTATCGCAAACATTGAACTAAACAATAAGAAGAATAATGCAATCGCAAAAAAATATGTCCAACGATAGTGCGAATTGACGATAAAAATCACCGTCGCAATAAAAAATAAACTCAGAAAAATACTTGGAATCATAATAAATAAATTTGATTAAATGTTATTTGACACTTTCAGCTACTAAACGCTGAATCAGCTTTAAATTGGCTGGTGGGAATTGCCCTGCATCAAGCTCACTTTGTTCAAGCCAAAAACCTTCCTGGCCTTCTCGACCAAACGGCTCGCCAATCCATTCAGTGACCAGATAAAAACTAAAATCTAAAATTTTGGTTGGATATTCAAATTGAAAACGTTCGTACAGCTCAGCATTTAAAATGTGAATGCCAATCTCTTCTTCCAATTCTCTTTTTAACGCTTCTTCAGGTGTTTCACCTGCATCAACTTTGCCACCTGGAAATTCTAATGCTTGCGCAAAATCTTGCCCTTCTAAACGCTGGGTCAAATATAGCTGCCCAAATTCATTACGAATAATCCCTGCCGCAACTTGAATGATAGGCTTACTCATCGTTTTTCCTTATCTCAAAAGTAGAAAGAGCGGTCATTTTTAGCGGTGTTTTAAACACGCAAAAATTTAACCGCTCTTTACCTTAACTAAGCATATCGGGCTTTACTGCCGTGACAATGCTTGTATTTTTTACCTGACCCACAAGGACAAGGTTCATTACGTCCAATATGGCGATCAGAATAGTCCTCATTTTGAGCTTGCTCTGTATTTTCATCTACAGGTTGATGTGTTAATGCTTCACGTTCGGCCATTTCTTGACGTGCACGTTCTGCTTCTTCAATCTCTTCCTGTGTACGGACTTTCACTCGAGTAAGTGTCGTAATCACATGATGTTTTAAAGAATCCAACATTTCAGTAAACATACGGAAAGATTCTTTTTTGTACTCTTGTTTTGGATCTTTTTGCGCATAACCACGTAAATGGATACCTTGACGTAAATAGTCCATTGCCGCCAAGTGCTCTTTCCAAAGCTCATCAAGAGTTTGTAACATCACACCTTTTTCGAAATGACGCATGGTTTCTTCACCCGCAAGCGCTTCTTTCGCTTTGTATTCATCTTCGGCTTCTTGAATAATACGCTCACGCAAGTTTTCTTCATGAAGGTTGTTATTTTCTTCCAACCAATGTTCAATTGGTAACTCAAGACCAAACTCTTGCGCTAAACGCTCTTCTAAGCCTTTAATATCCCATTGTTCTTCCAACGATTGTGGTGGAATATATTGGTCAATCACATCATTAAATACATCGCTGCGAATTGCTTTGATAGTTTCTGAAATATCATCGTTATCGAGCAAGTAATTACGTTGTTCATAAATTGCATGACGTTGGTCGTTCGCCACATCATCATATTCAAGCAAGTTTTTACGACCATCAAAGTGGAAGGCTTCTACTTTCGCTTGCGCCGATGCAATCACTTTAGCAAGAAGCTTAGATTCCATCGCTTCACCTGGTTGAGTGAAGGCTTTGCGCATCATATTTAATTTACCTTCATTCAGATAAATACGCATTAAGCCATCTTCCAAAGAAAGGTAGAAACGTGAAGAACCTGGGTCACCTTGACGACCTGAACGACCACGCAACTGGTTATCAATACGACGTGATTCGTGACGTTCTGTCCCGATAATGTGTAAGCCACCGGCTTGCATCACGATCTCGTGATTTTTCTCCCACTCAGCTTTAAGCGCCTCAATTTGCTCTGGTGTTGGGTTCTCTAATTTTGCAGCTTTTGCTTTCCAGTTACCACCGAGGATAATATCGGTACCACGACCCGCCATGTTGGTTGCAATGGTTACCGCACCAGGTGCCCCAGCTTCCGCAACGATTTCCGCTTCTTGCGCGTGGAATTTTGCATTCAATACATTGTGTTTGATGCCCGCTTTATCTAACGCTTGAGAAAGCATTTCAGATTTTTCAACGGATACGGTACCCACAAGAACCGGTTGATTGCGTGCGACACAGTCTTTGATATCTTCAATAATCGCATTGAATTTGTATTCTTCATTTTCAAACATGACGTCCGTACGATCATCACGAATCATTGGTCGATTGGTTGGGATAACAACAGTTTCCAAACCATAAATTTGTTGGAATTCAAAGGCTTCGGTATCAGCTGTACCTGTCATGCCCGCTAATTTGTCATAAAGACGGAAGTAGTTTTGGTAAGAAATCGACGCAACAGTTTGGTTTTCGCTCTTAATTTCTACGCCTTCTTTCGCTTCGATCGCTTGGTGTAAACCATCAGACCAACGACGACCCGCCATAGTACGACCAGTGTGCTCATCGACGATCACGATCTCACCATCTTTCACGATATAGTCTACATCGCGCTCAAATAAGGTGTTTGCACGTAACGCTGCCATAACATGGTGTAACAACACAATACGTGCAGGCGAATAAAGAGAATCACCTTCAGGCATTAAACCTTGTTCGATTAACCAATTTTCAACTTTTTCTTGACCACGTTCAGTCAAATACGCTTGTTTGGTTTTAAGATCTAAGGTGTAATCGCCTTCACCGGTATATTCTTCCGTATCTTCTTTTTCTTGCTTAATTAAATTCGGAATTAATTTATTTACCGCAATATAAAGCTCAGAACTGTCTTCCGCTTGACCAGAAATAATCAACGGCGTACGTGCTTCATCAATTAAGATAGAGTCCACTTCATCCACTAAGGCATAGCCTAAATGACGTTGGAAACGTTCTTCTTTGGAATGCGCCAAGTTATCACGAAGGTAATCAAAACCTAATTCGCTGTTCGTCGCGTATGTAATATCAGCCGCATAAGCTTCACGTTTTGCTTCAGGCGGTAAACCTGGGATATTCACCCCTACAGTCATACCTAAGAATTCAAATAATGGGCGGTTAGTCTCCGCATCTCGACGTGCTAAGTAATCATTCACGGTCACAACGTGCACACCTTTACCTTCCAACGCCATCAAATAGCAAGGCAAGGTTGCGGTTAAGGTTTTACCTTCACCTGTACGCATCTCTGCGATACAACGATTAGTGAGCACCATACCACCGATTAATTGCACATCGAAATGACGCATACCGAGTACACGTTTACCCGCTTCACGCACGGTTGCAAAGGCTTCTGGTAAAAGTTGTTGTAAGGTTTCACCATTAGCTAAACGGCTACGGAATTCTTCTGTTTTTGCTCTTAATTCATCATCACTTAATGCTTCAAAAGCCGGCTCCATTTTGTTGATTTTCGCAACTTGTTTTCTTAATCTGCGTAAAATACGTTCGTTACGGCTGCCAAAAATTTTTGTTAAAAAACTCATAATTTCTCTTTCAAATAAAAAATAAAAAGGATCATCCGATTAAAAAATCGGCTCGTTCAAAGATAAAAGAAAATTAAATGATGGCTGGGCCGGCACGAATAGGGGCAAAAACAGGAAATTCCGCCGCGATAAAGTGCGGTTGAATTTTTTCGTGTTTTTGATTGGAATGAGTTTTATGATTTGTTGGTTGAGGTTGAACCTGCAATGCTTGACGAATTTCACGCACTGCAATCAACATATGTTGTTCAGATGATGTTTGGTAATTTTCGCCACTCATATTGGATGAAGGCGGTGCCTCCAATCCCTGAGCAACAGGTAAAGCAAAAATCGCAATCATGCTTAACAGCAACTGCGACCAGAAATTTGTTTTACCTTTGTTTGATTTTATCATCTTATTGTCTCTGACAAAATTTGTGTGTATTGTATCGGAAATTCAACGTAAAGTCATTATTGGGGTATTTTTGTGGAAAACAAGCATGAGCGTTATCAAAAAGCCATGAATATTATTGATGTGCTGGAAGGATCTCAATTTGCCAAAATCATGCAGAAAGGGTTAATGTTGAATGAACTGAACCAAAACATCAGCCGCCTTTTCCCTCAAGAATTCAAAGGGCTCTTTCGGTTAGGCTCCATTACGAATGGAAAACTCTTTATCGAAGTTAAAAGTGCGGTCGTTCGCCAAGGGATTTTATTTCGCCAAAGAGAATTACTCGCCGCAATTCAACCCACCTATCCCGAAGTAAAAGGTTTTGAGATTAAAATTAATCCTGAATTAACCTGCTAAACTTAACCTTTAAAGATAGCGATTAATTCTTTTACTTTAACTCGTTTTTCTGAAGATTGGCTAATCGAGCGCTGTACTTTAACGCGTTTGAATTTTGCCCCTTTATAAATCTCACGCGTAAATTTCGTATCGTGGTTAGAAATCACAACAGAAATTTGCTTTTCTTTTTGCGCTTTTTTGGCGCATTCCGCTAAATTCTTTTGATGTTCAAGTCCAAAAGCATTCCCTGCATATCCAGTAAAATTGGTATCTTGCGGAAGCGGTGCATAAGGCGGATCACAATAGATCACGCTGTGTTTATCCGCTAATTCAAACGTTTGTTGAAAATCAGCACATAAAAAGACCGCACTTTGTGCTTTATGGGCGAAATAGCGCAACTCATCTTCAGGGAAATAATGGGTTTTATACGCGCCAAAGGGCACATTAAACTCATTTTTACTGTTATAACGGCACAATCCATTAAATCCAAAACGGTTCAAATAAAGGAACAACACCGAACGCTCGAAAGGATCGCTTGATTGATTAAAGGCATCACGCTGGGCGTAATAATAACCGGCTGTATTGGCATTTTCGGCGAAGAAAATTGGCTTACAAGCCTCAATATAGGCATCCACATTTTCTTTGACGATATTAAACAAGTTAATCAAATCCGGATTAATATCTGCCAAAATATAACGCTCAAAATGAGAATTAAGAAAAACAGCCCCCGCTCCCACAAAAGGTTCGATCAAACACTGTTTTCTTTTAGGAAAGACGCGATTGAGATCGTCCGTTAAACGAAATTTACCACCCGCCCATTTTAAAAACGGGCGGTGTTTAATTCGGGGTTTCGTTTTATTATTTTTCGGACGCAACATGAGAGCAATGACAGTTAGTCATGTTGTGTGCAACGCTCAATGGCGTTTAGCACAAGAGATTTGTCAGTATCAGTCGCCACATAGGCTTGACCTAGTGCTTTTAGTAATACAAGACGCAATTTACCTGCCAGCACTTTTTTATCACGCATCATATGCGGTAAATAATCGTCTGGTTGCATGGTATCAGGCGAAACGGTTGGTAAATTAGCGCGCGCTAAAAGTTTTTCTAAACGTGCAACATCTTCAAAAGAAAGATCGCCTAATTGTTCAGATAACACGGCTGCCATCATGGTTCCAGCTGCAACAGCCTCACCATGTAGCCAGTTTCCGTAGCCTAAATGTGTTTCGATCGCATGACCAAAAGTATGACCGAGATTTAACAATGCACGATCGCCTTTTTCAGTCTCATCACGTGCAACAACATCAGCTTTGATTTGGCAACAACGAGCAATGCAATGTTGAAGTGACTGTTGATTTAATGCGACTAATTCATCAATATGAGCTTCAAGCCACTCAAAAAAGGCATAATCTAAAATCGCCCCATATTTAATGACTTCCGCCAGTCCCGCATTCACTTCACGTTTTGGCAAGGTATTGAGTGTAAGGGTATCAATGATCACCGTAGAAGGTTGATAAAACGCCCCAATCATATTTTTGCCTAACTCATGATTAACAGCGGTTTTACCACCAACAGAAGAATCCACTTGAGCTAATAATGTGGTAGGAATTTGAATAAAACGCACGCCACGCTGATAGCTTGCTGCGGCAAAACCTGCCACATCACCAATCACGCCACCACCTAATGCAATAATGGTGGTATCTCGCCCATGATTATGCTTTAAAAGTGCGGTAAAAATGAGGTTTAAAGAATCGAGCGTTTTGTATTTTTCACCATCAGGCAATAATACTGACTCAACCTGACAACCTATTTTTTCTAACGTTTCTGTAACGGGCTCAAGATAATATTGTGCAACAGTTGGATTAGTCACAATCATCACTTTATCCCCTTTCTTCAGCGGATAGCAGCTTTCATCTTTAAGCAACCGTTCGCCAATATAAATAGGATAACGACGTTCTTTTAATTCAACATTTACGCACAACATTTTAAATCCTTAGAGTGAACTGTTTAAGCCGTTTAGATTATCAATTAAATCAACAATTTGATTAACCATTACTTTGGCATTTTGCTCGTCTGTTGGTAAGGTAATATCAGCAATTTCTTCGTATAACGGATTACGCACTTTAGCTAAATCTTCCAACACTTGGCGTGGGTTATCTGTTCCTTGTAATAAAGGACGTTTTTTATCACGTTGCGTACGTTGATATTGTTTATCTACTGAGGTTTCTAAATAAATCACAATACCACGAGCAGAAAGATAATTACGATTTTCTTTTGACATCACTGCTCCACCACCCGTGGAAAGCACAACGCCTTGTAATTGGGTTAATTCATTGATAATACGTTCTTCACGCTTACGAAAACCTTCTTCGCCTTCTAAATCAAAAATCCAGCTAATGTCTGCGCCCGCACGTTCCTCAATTACTGTATCCGAATCGACAAAATCCATATTCAATTGTTGCGCAAGCTGACGGCCAATGGTGCTTTTACCTGCGCCCATCGGTCCTACTAAAAAAATATTACGTTTTTCAGCCATTGTTATTCTTCTAACTTAAATAATGTCCAAATTAATCTTTCCTAATAAAAACTGGCCACCTGAAAAAATGGTAGCCCGAAAGATCACCCAAAAAATAATGGGAATTATCGCAATAAATCCCCCTACGTTTCAACCTTTAGCAGGAATTTATTTTAAGAAACGCAAAAGTGCGGTCAGTTTTGGGGGATTTTTATGTTCAGACTAAATCTCATTTTCTAAAATGATAGAAAGACCACACTTAAAGAGTGAGTTTAATGCCTCGTTTTTCAGCTAAAATATCGCTTAGATCGAGCCTTTGAATAGGCTATAAATCAAACATTAAATAATATATAATGCCACGTTAAATTACATTCTACGTTTAATTATGTCTCAATCGAAAAAGCACATTTTAGTTATTTCTTATTCACAAACAGGTCAGTTAAATGAACTGACGCAACATTTTCTTAAACCGTTAAAGCAACAAGAAAATATTGTCATTGAAGAATGTCAAATTAAACCAATTCAGCCCTATTCTTTTCCTTGGAAATTTATTCCCTTTTTTAATCAGTTTCCAGAATCGGTTCATCTCAAACCTGCACCAATTGAAACACCATTATTACAACGTGAAAAATATGATTTAATCGTCATCACTTACAGCGTGTGGTTTCTATCACCTTCACAACCTATCACTGCATTTTTGCAATCTGAACAAGCTAAAATCTTAAAAAACACGCCTGTCATTACCCTGATTGGCTGCCGTAATATGTGGTTGATGGCACAAGAAAAAATGAAAAAAATGCTGACCGCACTTGATGCTAATTTAATTGGCAATGTGGTTAAAACGGATCAATCCAATGCTTGGGCAAGCTTTATTACGACTCCAGCATGGATGTTCAGTGGAAAAAAACGTTATTTTTCATGGCTACCGAGCGCAGGAATTAGTGATGCAGATATGCAAGATATGCAACGTTTTGGATGTCGTTTAGTTGAAGTTCTGAACGAAAATCGACCTTTAGATAAATCACTTTTCCAAAACATGGGGGCTGTCAAAATTGATGAAAAATTAATGATGAGCGAAAAGGTCGGTCACCGCAGTTTTTATATCTGGGGAAAATTGCTGTTAAAGTGCGGTCAAATTTCGCCTGTTTTTCGTCAAGCCGTGCTCTATTTTTACATCGTATTTTTGATTATACTAATTCTCACTGTTGTACCACTTTCAGCCGTGGTAAAACGCTTATTAAAACCATTATTAAAAGAAAAACTGGCGCGCCAAAAGCGCTATTTTGCTGAACCGTCAGGGGAATAATTTTGACTTCACTACATGATGTTTATATTAATCGAGTTGCTGCATTTTTACCAAATGAACCTGTAACAAATGATCAAATGGAACAAGTACTCGGTATGATTGGTAATACACCATCCCGTGTACGTAAAATGATCTTACGTTCGAATGCGATAAAAACGCGTCATTATGCAATTAATCCGGAAACCCGAGAAACGACACATACTAGCACTGAGCTTGCAGTAGAAGCCATTAATGATTTAATTCGCCAAGGGATGAATGTCAATGAGGTGAGTTGCTTGGCATGCGGTACCTCTTATCCCGATCAAATTATGCCTGGGCAAGGTGTCATGGTACATGGTTTGATTCCTAATGCCCCACCTTATGAAGTGCTGACAACTGCGGGAGTTTGTGTAGCCGGTATGGCTGCAATGAAGCATGCTTATAATGCCGTTCGAACTGGTGAACATCAAAGTTCAATTGCCGTGGCATCTGAAGCGGCATCTGCCATCATGCGTGGTGAACATTTTCAAGCCGAAATTGAACAAAGACTGTTAGATGAAGCTAAACCGGAAATTGGTTTTGAAAAAGATTTCCTACGCTGGATGCTTTCTGACGGTGCTGGCGCTGTACAATTAAGTAACCACCCCAACCAACATGGTCTCAGCTTAAAGATCCAATGGATTGATCTCATTTCTTACGCCAACGAAATGCCTGTTTGTATGTATGCGGGCGCAGAAATTCGCAATGAACAATTTGTGAGTTGGAAAAACGTCACTAAAGAAGAGCGTGAAGCGCGCAGCATGATGGCTGTTAAACAAGATGTCAAATTACTCAATGAAAATATTGTGCGTTGCACGGTTGAAAATGCGCTATTACGCTTAATTGATAAATATGATTTAAAAGCGGATAAAATTGATTATTTCTTACCTCATTATTCTTCAGGCTTTTTCCGAGATAAATTATTAGATGGTCTGAAAAATATTAATTTCGAGATTCCACAAGAAAAATGGTTCACTAATCTTGAAAGCAAAGGTAATACAGGCTCAGCATCGATTTACATCATTTTGCAAGAGTTTCTAGAGAAATTTCCGCTCCAAAATGGGCAAAAAGTATTGTGCTATATTCCAGAGAGCGGTCGTTTCTCCTCTTGTTTTATGCTACTAGAGGTCGTGAATGGACATTAACGAAATCCCACAAGATGACAGTAAAATTTTTCGTGGGCAAAAGAAAGTCATTTATGCCACTCAAAATGGTCATTATAAACCTGGCACCACGACAGGTTGGGATACGGAAGCATTTGTCACCGAACAAGCGGTTGAAGAATTTAATCAACTGACCAATGAAGCCTTAGATGCGGTAAAACGCGGTGAAAAATCACCGCTCTTTTATTATATGTATCGTTATCGTTTTGATCTTCAAACGCTCGCTCAAACCACAGGGTTTTGGCAGTGGCAAATTAAGCGACATTTTAAACCAAGCATCTTTGATAAACTCTCGGATAATGTATTAGCTAAATATGCCGAAGCATTTGGCGTATCAACTTCAACATTAAAAACGATCTAAAAAATTACTATTATATATTAATTCTTATGAACAATTTCCAGCACCAGCACACGGCTCACTGCGAAAGTGGTGTCATGTCCACTATGTTGAAAGCACAAGGTGTCGATTTTAACGAAGCGATGGTTTTTGGATTAGCCTCAGCATTGACCTTTGTTTATATTCCATTAGTCAAAGTCAATGGAATGCCACTTATATCCTACCGCATGCCCCCAAAATCTATCATTAAAAATGTGGCAAAACGTTTAAAAGTGCGGTTAAAAATACAAAAGTTTCGTGCACCACAAGCTGGACAAGAAGCACTCGATCTCGCATTAGCCGAAAATAAATTAGTTGGTTTACAAACTTCTGTCTTCTGGTTGCCTTATTTCCCACCAGAAATGCGTTTCCATTTTAATGCTCACAATTTAATTGTGTACGGCAAAGAGCAAAATGACTACTTAATTAGCGATCCTGTCTTTGAAACGGTACAGCGTTGTGCTACTGAAGATTTACAACGCGCGCGTTTTGTGAAAGGCGTACTGGCGCCAAAAGGGTTGATGTATTACTTTGAAAGCCAACCTGACTTAACGAAGATTGATTTACCAAGTATTACCCGTAAAGCGATTCGAAAAAATGCCAAGCAGATGTTGGCACCGCTCTTTTTCGTCGGTGTAAAAGGCATTCGTACTGTTGCAAAACGAATTGAAAAGTTAGCGAATCACCCTTCAGACAAATACAAACGCTTATATCTGGGTCACATCGTGCGTATGCAAGAAGAAATCGGCACTGGCGGTGCAGGTTTCCGCTATTTATACGCCTATTTCCTTGAACAAGCCGCTGATATCTGCCAAGAACCCAAATACAAACTTGCCTCAGAACACATGACGGAAATTGGCGATATGTGGCGTCAATTTGCAGGATTATGCGTGAAACAATGTAAGAAGCCTACAATCGAAGGTTATCATACCGTAGCGGAATATTTGCGTGACATTGCAAATAAAGAACAACAAATTTGGCAGACATTACGTAATTTATGATTCAAATAAATAATCTTAGCCATCTCTACCCTAACGCAGAAAAAAATGCATTAAGTGCGGTCAATTTTGATATTGAATCAGCCTCCACGATTGGACTTTTAGGTCCGAATGGTGCAGGTAAAACGACCTTAATGTCTCTACTTGCTGGCTTACAATCTGTGCAACAAGGCGAAATTTATTTTGACGGTGTACCTTTTGCAAAATTAAGTAAAAAACAGCGCCATCAGATTTCGTTAGTACCACAAGATTTTGCATTTTATCCCTTGCTCACGGTTTGGGAGAATCTGAAATTTTTTGCGTCATTGTATGATGTTCGAGATAAAGGTTATTTATTAGAACTACTCGCTAAAGTTGATTTAACCTCTCATAAAAATAAGCTCGCGAAACATTTATCAGGCGGATTAAAACGACGTCTTAATTTTGCTATTGGCTTAATTAACCGTCCGAAAGTGATTTTTCTAGATGAGATAACGGTGGGTATTGACCCTCAGTCCCGTCAATTTATTTTAGATAGCGTAGCGGCGTTGAAACAGCAAGGTGTGACAGTGATTTATACCTCTCATTATTTGCAAGAAATTGAGCAATTATGTGACAAATTAGTGCTGTTAAATGAAGGTAATCTCATTTATCAAGGCACTGTGCAAGGCATTTTAGAAGAAGGACAAAGTTTGGAACGTTTTTATTTAGATTTTTTAAATCAGTCGGGAAAAACATGTTAATTGCATCGATTTTTAAAGAAATGCGCCTATTAAGCCGCGATCTACATGGTGTCGCTGTATTATTCATTATGCCAATTCTGTTTATGTTGATTATGTCGGCAGCATTGAGTAACGACAATGCATTAAGCAATCGTTCAGAGATTGTGCTATTAAGTGAAAAAAATCAGCTAAATGATGATTTTCTCACTCAACTCAAGAAGGAAAATCTTGCGGTTAAACAAGCTCCGTTGTCTGAATTAGCTCAATATCAAGCGGATTTACAAGCGGGTAAATTTGACTTGCTAATTTTAAATCCTAATCAAAAACAGACCACACTTTCAGAAGAACAGGCTTTACAACTTTGGTTGAATCCTAGCGTAGATCGCAGTTGGCTACTAGGTGTGAAAGGTGTATTGCAAAAACATTACTCTCAACTGCGTTTAAATGACTATTTAGCTGATAATCACATCACGTTAGAAAATAATAAACGCAAACCAATCAAAGACATTCAGAATAAAGTCAATAAAGAGTTAGATAGCAAATTTGCTCAAATTAATGATTATCTCGCGAAAGATTTGTGGCAAGAAATTTATGTCAATCGTCATGGTAAGGAAGTGAGCAAACCAAGCTCCGTACAACATAGTGTACCGGCTTGGCTGATTTTTGGCATGTTCTTTATTATGATTCCTCTATCTAACGTGATGGCAATGGAACGTCAGACCAATACGCTAACTCGTTTACGCATGGCGCGGGCTTCTGCATTGAGTTTGATTATTGCCAAATTAATTCCTTATTTTTTGATTAACCAATTACAATTTGTCGGCATGGTCGCGCTGGGTTATTTTGTCCTCCCTGCACTTGATATGCCCGCATTTACGCTTTCAGAAAGTTGGTTACCTTACATCGTATTATCCAGTGCAGTAAGCCTTGCAGCACTAGGATATGGTTTGTTAATTAGCGTGGTAGCGAGAACCACTGAACATGCGGTCGTGTTAGGCGGAGGCGGCATCATTATCATGGCAGCCATTGGCGGTATTATGGTGCCTGTTTATGTAATGCCAGAAATCATGCAAACTATTTCACAATTTTCGCCTATGGGCTGGGCATTAAGTGGTTTCCAAAATTTATTATTAAATCACTATCACCTTAACCAAATACAACAACCGCTCTATTTATTAAGTGGATTTGGGACCATCACATTACTTTTAGCGACTTTCATTTATCAACGACAATTAACTAAACAAGCGAGATTCTAATGGCTTATACTTTTACACTGGAAGCACCGGCACTTGAGCTGGAACTCAAAAAACTCATCGTGCAAGAAACAGAAAAAGATGAATTTGATCCTGCCGAAATTAGTGATGATGAATGGCTATTTGGTGAACAAAGCCGTATTCAATTAGATTCATTAGATGCGTTGCAAGTTGTGGTAGCACTACAGGCTCATTTTGGTGTACGTTTACAGGGTGATCGCATGGTGCGTAAACATATGATGAACGTACGTGATCTTGCAGCATTTATCCGCGAACAGCATAGTAAAATCTAATGAACGTTTATATCAACGCTGTTTCTGCTCGATTTGCAGAAAAGCTCGGATTAAGAACCTCTAATATGCTAGGCCAACCGCTTAGTTTTCCTTATTTCAACGCATTTAAGGAACCGCTGTTGTCATTAGAGCAACTCTATCACTATATTGATCTTGAAATCGACCGCACTTTACAACGTGCGGGTTGGGATAAATCTGAGCTAAAAAACATTCCTATTCTACTTGGTTCTACCGCTTATATGATCAGTGACTGTGAAATTCGCATTGCTCATCATCAAGCATTACCGAAAGAATATAACCTTACTGCTATCGCCGAGGATTTAGGAAATCGCTATCAGACAGAAGTATTTAGTTTTGCCACTTCTTGTACCTCTTCAGCACAAGCCATTGGTTATGCATACAAAATGCTGAAAGCTGGCATGTATAAAAAGGCTTTAGTCATTGGTTTTGAGATGTTTAATCGTCTTACTTTTGAACATTTCCAATCCATGAACCTATTATCACAAGCCAATGAATATCAGCCTTTCATCAACTCTACAGGCATTGTATTAGGCGAAGGCGTTGGGTGTGTTGCATTATCAACAGAAAAAAACGAGTCATTCCCATGTGAAATATTTGGGATAACAACGGTCACAGATAATGAAAATCTGACAAACAGTAGCGAAACGGCATTACGTCAATTACTCACCACCTGTCTAGCTAAAACAAATCTAAAAATAGAAAACATTCAAGGCATTAAAGTGCATGGCGTGGGGGGAAATAGCGATGAGATGGAACAATCTGTTTTACAGGAACGCTTCCCGAATACCGAAACCATTTTAGTTAAACCCTATATGGGACATACACTTGGTGCTAGTGGTGCATTAGAAACCGCATTTTTAATCGAATACTTACAAAAAACTGATGTGAAGTGCGGTCACTTTTTAAATTATTTTCTAGGTTTTGGCGGTAGCAATATTGCATGGATTTTAAAGGTGGGTGAATGACATTTTATATAAAACAAACTAATCAGTTCATCGCCAATGGCGTAGATGATAAAACGTTACGTCTGAGACTCAAAGAACAAGGTCTCGATGCTCGTCGTTTAAGCCGTTTCACTCAACTCGCTTTACTTGGTGCGATACCATTAAAACCCTATATTAATGAAAATACAGGAATTTACTTAGGATCGTTTTTTAATTCGCCGAGCAAGTTCGATAAAATGTTTCATCAACTGATGGAACAAAATTTGCCTAGTCCTTTAGATTTTATGGCGAATATTAATAACGCGGCGACATTTCAACTCACTCAAACCTTGCAAACCTCTGCCAACTCCGTATTTTTAGCGATTAACCACCAAACCATTTGGCAACCACTAAAACTCGCCTTATTGGATCTTGAAAATGATGAAATATCATCCGCCTTAATCGGTTGGACGCTAGAAAAAAGTGAACATTCTGAGCAAACTGAAGGGGCCGTATTTTGGCTTATTTCTAAATAATAAGGAAGATGCAGAAATAGAGTTTAATCTCTTATCTCTTGAGAATTCAATGTCTAAAAACTTAGACTTTCTCCCGCAAATCAAAAAAATAACACCTTAATTTATATAAATTAAGGTGTTATTTGGTAGAAAATTACTTAACAATATCGCCTTTTAATGCCACACCACTCATTAAGTTACCCGCATGGCATTCATATTGCGTTGTACTTTGGAAAGTGTTCTTTTTGTAATAGCTGACGATATTACCCACTTTGCTCGCACCTTGTGATTTTGCTCTATCTTGGAATTGTTTCACTGTAGAAAGGAACGCCCACTGGCAAGATTTTTCATCTGTTTTATTTGCCGCATTTGTTTTCTTATTGCTTACCACACCAGCTTTCACTACTTTACCAGGTGCAGATTTACCAAAGTAAAGCTTAACCGATGGATCAACGATTTCTTTTGCTTCAGGGGAATTTAACGCATCCTGGATAGAATAGTAATGCGTTGTATCTCTTGGCGCACAAGCAGCCATAAGCATAGCCGCAGCAACAATACTCAATTTAGATACTAATTTCATTTTGACTCCTTGTGATTTGAATGAAATAAATAATTTCTCTTATTACATAGAGGTAAACAATATACCAGATTTTAACAGTCCTGTGACTATTTTATTGTGAATAGAAGTAGTGTAAAATCCCACCTTTAAATTATAATTTATAATATTAATAAGGTTTCAATTTTATGAAGAAATTATTACTTTCCTCACTTTTATTTAGCTCATTTGTTCTTTCCGCATGTTCTTCAGGTGTCAACGATGTAAAACCTGTGGAAAGCAAAAATATTAAAGAAGTATGTTTAAAAGGTTCTATTCGCAAAGCACCAGATGAAATTGTTGAGGCTTTAACAAAAAGCTTAAAACAAAAACGTATCACAGCAAGACTTGTTAAAAAAGATGAGGGCTGTAGCCATATTTTACACTTCAGCGTAAAAGGTAACTCTAAAATTATTGCAAGAGCAAGATTAGATTTAAGAGATTCAAATAAACTTTCTCTTGGATCTGTTTCTTATAAACATCGCGGTGACGAAGCCGATCGTGTAAAACAAGTTGGTTTACAAGGCCAAACAGATTTAATGATTAATGAATTATTCAAAAACAATTAATTTTTAACCATATAACATGACTGAAATCTGTAATTTCTCTTTCTCACTTCAAGGGTGGAATATTGTTTGCAATAAATCGCTAACCGCAGATGATTGGAAACAAGGCTATGCTTATTTGCGAAATCAATGTGAAACATTTGAAGACTTTGCACCTAAATTAGCCTTTTTACCCCCGCTAAAACGCCGTCGTTTAAGTGACTCAGCCCGTCTTTTTTTTGAGGCTGCGTGGGATTTGGTAGGAGAAAATGCAGATATGCCTGTGGTTTATGCCTCATCAAACAGTGAAATGAATCGTAATTTTGCGTTGTGGCATTCCTTATTAAAAGAGGGGGAGGTTTCTCCCACCTCTTTTAGTCTCTCAGTTCATAATGCATTAATTGGACAATGGTCTGAATTACGTCAAGTTAAATCAGAAACCACTTCGATTATGGCTCGAGTGGACAACCTTGAAACCGCACTATTAGAAGCGACATTATTGCTTAATGAAGGGCATGAAAAAGTGCTTGTTGTTATTGCTGAATCGCCGCTTGAAGCAAAATATAATGCTCAACCAGTCATTCGTACACCTTTAGGTTATGCTTTGGCTTTAGTCGTCACTCAAGGAGAGCAATATCAATTAACGCTTACAGATTCCCCTTTTAATCATGATGTTACCGATAATGCACTAACTTGGGTTTCTCACCAATATCTTGAAAGTCGCACTTGGCACACACCGAGTAGTTCAAATGGAACTTGGCTATGGCAGAAAAATTAGATTTTCTTAAACGTTGGCTGGCTACCGCCATTGCCTTTTTATTTTGGGCTGTGGCAGGCACACTATTACAATTCGTTTTACTTCCTTTTGCCCAAAAAGGAAAGCACGCTAATTTATCTACCCAGTTAAAAGTTCGTCGTTTTGTTGGCGGAATTTGGTATTATTTTATTCGTTACCTGTCTTGTGCGGGTGCTTTAAAAGTGACTTATCAAGGGTTTGAAAAATTGGGACGTCCAGGTCAATTAGTTGTGGTCAATCACCCATCTCTACTTGATGTAGTACTGATTCTCAGTAAAGCGCCTTCACTTAACTGTATTGTGAAAAAAGATCTTTTACACAATCCCACGATGAGGAATCAAATTCTCGCTTGTGGTTTTATCCCCAATACCGAGTCTCTAGAACTCTTGGAACATTGTGAGCGTGTATTGCAACAAGAGAGTCTCTTATTGTTTCCAGAAGGAACAAGAACTGGCTGGGATGGCATCGTAAAATTAAATCGCGGTGCTGTTTCAATTGGTTTACGTAGTGCAAAAGTCATTACCCCTGTCACGATCAGGATGAATCCATTAAGCCTAAAAAAAGGTCATCCATGGTATAAAATACCAGACAAACAAATTCATTATGAATTATTCGTTGGCGATGATATTAATCCACAAGAATGGATAGAAAATCAATCTATCCCGATGGCATCTCGTCGTTTAACAAAATATTTAGAAGATTATTTTAATTCTCAAACCTCACAAAAAGGATCGCAATAATGCAACTTGAACAACAATTAAAACAACTTATCATTGACAGCCTGGCATTAGAAGACATCAGTATCGACGATATTGAAACTGATATGCCTCTTTTTTCATCTGAAGGGCTAGGTTTAGATTCAGTTGATGCCTTAGAATTAGGCTTAGCTGTTCAAAAAACATTTGGTCTACAATTAGACGGTGAACAAACTCAATTAAGAGATCACTTTGAAAGCGTAGCAACACTTGCTCACTTCATTCGCACACAAAAAGGTGAGGCATAATTCATGACTGAACAGGAAATCAGAGATTTATTAACGGAAGCTCTGGAATCTTTATTTGAGATTGAACCAGAAAGAATTAAGCCGGAAACAAATCTTTATGAAGATCTAGAGATCGATAGTATTGATGCTATTGACTTAATCGATCATATTAAACGTAAAACAGGGCATAAACTTCAAGCGGAAGATTTCCGCAATGTGCGTACTGTAGATGACGTGGTTCAGGCGGTTCTAAAACTTAGTCAAAACGCACAATAATGACACCTTACTTACCGACTTATCTTATTGCTCAGCACCCAAGTTGGCTCTATGCTGATTTTGAGTGCCGAGCGTTTCAAATTTCAGCTGAATTGCAACAGCGTCAACTTCGATCCGTTACGGTATGGCTAGAAGATGGTGCAACATTGGCATGCCTACTGCTAGGTGCTTGGCATGCTAATGTTCGTGTTCTTTTCCCACCTAATTTCACTGAAGAAAGTATTCAGTGGGCAAATGAGCATTCTGAACTTTGGCTTACTGATCGAGATATTGAACTCGAAAAATGCGAGCAAATCTCTCAATTTGGCATCACACAAGATTGGGAAAATGTTGCTAAAAATCGACCGCTCTTTGACTTTAGTAACCAAAGTGAAATCTGGTTGAAAACTTCAGGTAGCACAGGTGAAGCCAAAACCATCATTAAAACAGCAGAACAAATGTGGTTAGGCGGAGAAGTATTAGCCAAAGGTTTACCATTCCCTGCCGGAAATAACATTACGGCAATTAGCACGGTGAGTATTCAGCATATTTACGGCTTAACCGTACATATTATGATGTCACTGGTTAACGGCTGGCAAATTGGTCGAAAACAACTTTTCTACCCTGAATGCATCATGCAAGAAGCCAATAAATCACAATCAGCAGTTATTGTGAGCAGTCCAGCGATGCTTTCAGGCATAGATTGGCAGCAAATGAAAATTTCTGAAAATATTATGGGGATTATTTCTTCTGGTGGTGCACTAGCTGAAGAACTATCTGAGCAAATTAGAGCAAAAATCCACCATCCTGTTATCGAAATTTATGGCAGCACGGAGACGGGCCCAATTGCTATTCGGGATGATATTTCCCTTTGGCGACGATTACCTAATAGCCAACTTGGCAGCAATGAGCAAGGCGAGTTATGGATTGAAGGAGTTTGGCTTGCCAAACGAGAACAAACCGCAGATGTGGTTGAGTTTGAAGAAAACGGTTTCCGTTTATTAGGACGAGCAGATCGCATTGTCAAAATAGGGGATAAACGAATTTCCTTATTAGGCGTAGAAACGGCATTGAATAAACACGAATTTATTGAGGATTGTTATATTGCTCAACATCCTGAGAAATCTCGTCTTGCCGCCTGGATTGGTTTAACTGAGCAAGGCATTCAATTTTTCAGAGAGAAAGGTCGAAGAGCGCTTATTCATAAGCTAAAACTTTTCTTAGGGCATTCTCAAGAAAAAGCAGCCATCCCTCGTTTCTGGCGATTCACTTATCAATTACCACGTAATAGTCAGTCAAAAATAAATAAGCTGGAATTTAACCGCACTTGTTTAGAAACCTGTAAGGATGCAATTTGGCTTGAACAAAGCAAAAATGAAAATTCACAAATCTCAACCGGTATTGTGCCGCTTGATTTAGTGTATCTAAAAGATCACTTTGCTGAATTTCCATTAGTCCCTGGCGTCATTGAATTACAATGGATTTCGGAAAAAATAAAGGCATTTTTTGGTAAAGAAGTCATTATTCATTCATTCGATAAGCTGAAGTATCAAACATTCTTACGGCCGAATGATCGCTTTGATATTCAATTAAAATGGGATTCATCAAAAAATAGAATGGCATTTCAATTACTTGCCAATAATGAAACTTGCTGTACTGGATTAGCCATCATAGAGCATGAAGATCATCCTACTGATTGTTAATATATTGCTTGCGCTAACAGCCATCGCTTATCCGATTATTTGGCTTTTCTTTCAAGCAGACCAACTCTTGCATACGTTACCTTATGTGATGAGTTTATTATGGTTGATTAAAAGCCTAATACACCCGCATAAGGGGCAAAGAATTTTTGCATTAAGCATGGCTATCCTATTATTCCTTGTGGGGTGGCAACGCTCACTCGATATGATGTATTGGTACCCTATTTTAATGAATGGCATTATGTTGGTGTTATTTGGCGGAAGTCTATTCCAATCTCAATCATTGGTTGAAAGATTAGCTCGTTTACAAACGCCTAATCTCAATACTCAAGCTATTCAATATACTCGCCGAGTAACCCAAGTCTGGTGCGGTGTATTTTGTTTAAATATTTTGCTTTCAACGCTCTTTATTGCATTTAACTTATTAGAATATTGGGCAATTTATACTGGGGTTATTTCTTACATTATTATGGGCCTAGTTATGAGTATTGAATGGCTCATTCGTCAACGCGTAAAACGGAATCACTATGAATAAACATCAACCTAACTCACTTATTGCATTAAATCCAGAATGGCGCTGGCAAGATTTTACTTATCGTTGTCAACAAATCAGCCAACAACTCCAACAAGATAATATTCAAAGTGCAGCATTTTGGTTTGAGGATGCCGCAAACTATGCCTGTGCAATGCTTGCCTGTTTTGATGCTAAAACCCGAATTTTGCTTCCACCTAATCTTCTCGATGAAAATCAAGAATGGATTCGTGATAATGCTGATATGTTATTTGATGACAATAAATTCAACACTTACGGCATTTCACAAGTTGTTGATAAAAAAGATTTCTTCATTGATAAACATTGTCAAACTGAAATTTGGCTAAAAACATCAGGAAGTAGTGGACAACCTAAAATCATGGTGAAAACAGCTGAAAAAATGTGGCAAGAATCTGAAGCAATCAGTCAGTCACTTCCTTTCCCGGAAGGAAATGGCATCCATATTGTCTCAAGCGTTTCTGCACAGCACCACTATGGTTTATCCTATCGAGTCATGTTACCGCTGACAATGGGCTGGTCAATTGGCCGCAAACAGCTCCCTTATCCAGAATATATGATTGCAGAAAGCCTTATTGCGAAACAGTCTATTTGGGTTAGTAGCCCTGCATTACTGACCCATTTAAATTTAGATGAACCTCAACTTCATCAATGTCGTATTTTAGGCATTCTATCTTCAGGTGGGATGCTGCCAGAAGAAACCGCAACAGCCATGCGCGCCAAGCTTAAAACTAAAACCATTGAAGGCTATGGTAGTACAGAAACCGGCGTCATTGCGTTTCGTGAACAAGCCGGGCTTTGGACCCCTACACCCGTAACTAAAATCGGGGTCAATGAAGAAAATGCGTTATGGGTTGAATCACCTTGGCTTGAACAGCGTGAGCAAACAGCAGATGGTGTTGAAATCATCGGTAATCAATTTAACTTATTAGGACGCATTGATCGCATCGTTAAATTTGGCGATAAGCGTATTTCTTTAGTTCGAATTGAACAAGACCTACTGAAACACCCTTATATTCGAGATTGCTATGTTGCACAACACCCTAATCATTTACGCCCTGCTGCTTGGGTTGAATTGAAGGAAGAAGGCATTTCCTTTTATCTACAAAAAGGACGGGCTGAATTATTAAAACAACTCCGGCTCCATTTAAGTAAAACCCAGGAACATTCAGGCTTACCACGCTTTTGGCGATTTACTAACAAATTGCCACGTAATAGCCAATTCAAGATTAGTCGAGCAGATTTTGATGCTATATTTTTACATGAAAAAGAAGAACAATTTTAACTTGCTATGATGGAACCGAAACTTATTGCGATTATCCCGCACTACAATCATTCTGACAAAATTGGCAATGTAATTAACCAATTACACAAGCTAAATTTACCTGTATTAGTGGTTGATGATGGATCATCTGAACAGCATAAAAAATCATTAGCTTCTCTTTCAGAAAAAGACAATCTACATATTCATTATTGCCCACAAAATCAAGGTAAAGGTGGCGCGATGAAAGTAGGTTTTAGATTAGCATTTGAGCAAGGATTTACACATGCCTTGCAAGTGGATGCAGATGGCCAACACAATCTGATTGATGCCCTTTCAATGCAACAAAAAATGCTTGAAAATCCGACTGCACTTATTTGTGGTAAACCCATCTATGGTGATGATGCGCCTAAATCCCGACTTTATGGGAGAAAAATTACAGATTTTTGGAATGCCATTCACACGCTTTCTCTCGATATTAAAGATGGCATGTGTGGCTTTCGCTTGTATCCATTAAATCGCACCATTGAAATTCTCGATAATGAACATGTCGGAAACCGCATGGATTTTGATATCGAAATTCTCATCAAGGCTCACTGGTACCAAATACCATTAATTTGGGTTGACTCCCCCGTTTCCTACGATAAAAATGGTGTCTCACATTTCAATGCTTGGAAAGACAATGTGTTAATCAGTAAAATGCACATGTATTTATTTTTTGGGATGTTAAAACGCTTATTAACCGGAAAGCCGCTATGAATCAATCAACTGAGAATAGCCAACATTGGGCGAAACAATCTGAGCGAGGAAATGCTTTTTTCTTAAATCTCACACGATTAATCGTAAAATATTGCCCATTGTGGTTAATTAAAATCGCAACATTTGTGGTGGTTTGTTATTTTTATCTGACTGCCAGAAAAGCGCGAAACAACATTAAAGCTTACCAATATCGTCTTAAACAACAATTTCCGCATTGTCATCTCCCTTCATTCCCTGTATTTCGTCAATTTCTCTTTTTTGGTGAAATCATTTGTGACAACTTTGCGGTTTGGCAGCGGAAAATCCATTACACGGATTTAATTGTCGATGATGCTGATAATTTATATGGCGATGTAGATCAAGGTGGACGAGGTCAGATTCTTGTTTGCTCGCATTTTGGTAACATCGAGATTTGTCGAGCATTAGTCGATAGCGGACAACACAAAAACTTTCATTTGAATGTATTAGTACATAGCAAAAATGCTGAAGCTTTTAATAAAGCATTAGTTGAAGCCGGTGCAGATGCCTTACCCCTTATTCAAGTTGAAGATTTAGATGCGCAAAAAATGTTAGAGCTTTCTCAACGCTTAGAGCGAGGTGAATGGATTGCAATTGCGGCTGATCGCGTACCTATCCGTGGCGATAAAACACAATCAGTCAACTTCCTTGGCCATTATGCTGAATTCCCTCAAGGAGCGTGGTTGCTTGCAAGTATTTTAAAAGCGCCTTTAAATACAATTTTCTGTCTTAAAGAAAAAGGACAATATCGAATGAAATTGCGCCGTTTTTCTCCCCCAATTAGCGGGCGTGGCAAAGCACGAGAAGAAAATATTAAACAGGTCATGCAACAATATGCGGACTTACTTGCCAAAGAATGTGCAGAAAATCCTCTACTTTGGTTTAATTTTTATAACTTTTGGAATGATAAAAAATGAAAAAACACGTTTTTTGCCGTCATAATTCTGAATTCGAAGTGCAATTCTTTGATGTCGACTCGATGGATATTATGTGGCATGGGCATTACGTCAAATACCTTGAGATGGCACGCTGTCAATTCCTAGAGGAAATTGGCTATACCTATGATGTTATGAAAAAACAAGGGTTTGGTTGGCCAATCGTTCAACTTAATATTAAATATGTTAACCCAGCATTATTTCGTCAAAAAATCCGAATTGAATTAAAAGTAGTCGAATATGAAACTTGTTTGCGCATTGATTATGTTATTTTTGATGCTAAAACCAATCAAAAATTAACCACGGCAAGTACCACCCAAGTAGCCGTTAGTATGCAAACACGCGAAATGCAATTACAAACACCACCATGTTGGCAAAGTGCGGTCAAAACTCATCCTACTTTTGTATCTGAAGGGGAATAATAATGCGATTGATGATCTTCATCTTAGGTTTGTTCCTAAGCAGCGTAAGCTTCGCTTTTTCTGAAGCTGATTTAGTTAAACAACTCCAGCAACCGCAAAGTGTTCAAGGAAACTTTATCCAACATCGCTATTTAAAGGCATTAAACAAGCCAATTGAAATGCAAGGTCAATTTGCCTTGTTAGCTCAAAAAGGGCTATTATGGCAGCTTGAAAAACCGTTTAATAACAGCTTAAGAGTCACGCCTAACGGGATTCAACAATGGAATGGTACTCTGTGGGTGAATAGCGGTAATGTTGGGCAAAACGAGCAAATTGGTCTCTTTTTAGGGTTGTTATCCGGCAATATTGATGGGCTTAAATCTCAGTTTGATTTTGCATTATCCGGTAACGCTAACCAATGGCAACTGACCTTAACACCTAATTCATTATTAATGCAGCAAATCTTCACAACCATTGAAATTTCAGGCGATCAAACTGTGAAAAAATTAACCTTAAATGAAAAACAAGGCGATCGCACACAAATTGAATTTAAGCAAATCCAGCTTAATCAGCCATTAAGTCAGTTTGCCCGTTCAGCACTGGAATAAACGATTGTAAAAGATGAAAAAAACAACCGCACTTTCCTTGTTATATGCTGTGTTTATCTTGTTTGTTTCCCTCTTGTTTGGCTATTTTGTCAAACAAGGAAATTGGCTACAAACAGATTTACACACATTACTTCCCTCTCAACAAGAATGGGCGGATGTTCAAGTTCTCGCTGATCAACAGCAAGAAAAACAGCTAAACAGCCAAATTATTGCACTTATCGGACATCCTGATGAAAAACAGGCTTTTCAGCTGACCGACCATATTGCGCAAACGTGGCGTAGTAGCAAACTTTTCTCTCATATTACCGATCGCATTCAGCCTAATCTTACTGAGCTACAACAAGATATTCAGCTTGTCGCATTTGCTACTTTGCCACAAACTGTTCGTGAACAGTTGATTAACGATCCTAAAGGCTATTTTCAGCAATATGCGGAGGACATCGTTAACCCATTTAAGCGAAATAATTTACTTTCACTAGAACAAGATTGGCTTGGTTTTGGACGTTTTGCACAGCAAACACAACAAGGTAATGTGCAATGGCACGCCGAAAATGGCATGCTCACGGTCAACCAAGATAATATGACTTGGGTTTTATTACGTGCTGAACTGCAACAAAATGATTTCATCAATCCATCAGAAAATTTAACCGCACTTCTGACAGAAAATCGCCAATATCTCACTCAATCTGGTGCCCAATTTAAAATTACGGGTAGTGCATTGTTTGCCGCTGATGCAAAACAAAAAGCCGAAAAAGAAAGTACATTAATGAGTGTACTCGGCGTGAGCTTAACGTTATTATTATTACTGATTGTCTTTCGCACTCCTCGTATTTTATGGCTATTTTTGCCTATTCTAATTGGGATGCTTTCAGGTGTTGTAGCAACGGTGTGGGGATTTGGTCAAATTCATATTCTCACCCTTGTTATTGGGACCAGTCTCGTCGGTGTATTAATTGACTTTCCTCTTCACTGGCTTGCAGGCTCCCTTTTTGACCGAAAATGGGTACCACTTCTTGCGATGCAAAAATTGCGTTTTACGTTTTTCATCAGCTTGTTAGTTACCTTACTTGGGTATGGACTACTTGCCTTTACCCATCTGCCTATCTTGCAGCAAACTGCTCTTTTTTCGGCTGTATCCTTGATTACCGCATTACTTGCGACACAGTTATTCTTACCCTATTTATTTTATCGGTATCAGCCAACAACATTATTACCCGAAAGAAAAACATTTAATCTAATACAAAAAGGATTAAATACCTTTGCAAACAAACGCTTTAATAAAGGTACACTCCTTATTATCTCTCTTTTAGTTTTAGGAGGCGGGATTAAATCCTCATGGCATGACGATATCCGACAATGGGTCTCCATGCCTCAATCCATGTTAAATGAAGCGAAAACTATCGGTGAACTCACTGGGGTTGATTTAGGAAGCCAATATTTTTTATTAACGGCTGAAAATGAGGCATTACTACTTGAAAAGGATGCGAAGTTAAGCAAGCAATTAGCTCAACGTAACATCACATTTAAATCATTAAGCCAGTGGATTTCGCCTCTCGCAGAACAAAAGCAATTAGCAGAATACCTTCAACATATTTCTGCTGATGATTATGCGGTATTAAATGATATTGGCATGCCAAATGAAAAAATTCAGCAAAATTTGACCGCACTTTCTCAAGGTAAACCCTTGACGTTATCTGAAGCGCTTAATACGCAACTTGGACAAGCGTGGAAGATGCTTTATTTAGGTGAACTAGCCTCTAACCAGGTGGCAAGTATCATAAAAATATCTCAAGCGGATAGTGCAACAATGCAAGCATTGGCAAATAATCGAGATATTTTCTGGCAAGATAAGCGCGCTTATTTAAATCAAGCTTTTAAAGAAGCAAAAGAGCAAGCTGCCTGGCTAAAAATTATTTCTTTTGTTATTGCTGGATTGCTTTTATGGAAAGTATTTGAAACCAAAACAAGTATTCGAATCTTATTCATTCCTTGTATCTCAATCTTAGGAACGATCGCTATTTTTGGTTGGATAGGCCTGCCTATTGGTTTATTTTCAATGTTTGGATTATTACTGGTTTCGGCTATTGGTATTGACTATGCCGTTTATATGAAAACCGTACATGAAGAGCCATCTCATAAACGCATTACACTGACATTGGCCGCTTGTACCACATTAATCTCATTTTTGCTGCTCGCCATTAGCTCCACACCAGCAGTGGCGACATTTGGTATAAGTGTCAGTATTGGTGTTATAATAAGTCTTTTAACCACATTAAAACTCATGCGCTAAAAAACGCATAAAAATGACCGCACTTTATGATAAAAAAATACCTTTTATTATGGGCATTAACATTACTTACAGCTTGCTCAACTTTACCTAATATTGAAGCATTACCGGAAGTAAAAACAGATAGCCGAACCTTTAAAGTAGAGCAACTTTCAGAACAACAAGTTAAACAAACAAGCTTGCTGACTGTTCAGTTCCAGCCTGAACAATGGCGATGGGTTCAAACCGATCCGCTAGGTTCACCCATTGCTCGATTATTATTAACGAAACAAGGCTGGAAAAATGACGGCTTTGTGATGCCAAATAAACAAGCACAAGGTTTGTTCTTAGCACTGGCAACTGCATTTACAGAACAACAACCCGATGCAAAACACTTAATATTAATGAATGTGGATGTATCGCATCAACAAAACACGGCGATTTACCAGCAAAATGGTCGTTTTTTATGGAACGTTCGCAAACAATCAAATCAATATTTTATTCAGCTAGCAGATGGCAGTCGTTGGCAAATTGAAGAACTTAACAATTAGGAATCTCTGTGCAATTATTTCTTTCTCAACCAGGCATTTTGAGTAGCATTGGCGATAGTCTATCTCAACATGTTCAAACTTTATTAGAAGGTAGTGACTCGCCACTGACTTTTTCTAACAAGCATTTCCAAGAAAATGGCTTACAGGGTAAATATAATACTCTGGGTGAAGTCAACAGATCCTTGCGTGCATTTCCGGCTGATTTACCCAAAAAACATCACAGCCGAAACAATCAATTACTCTGGCACAGCTTAGAACAAATTGAACCAACGATTCAGCAAGCTATCTCACGTTTTGGTCGTCACCGTATTGCAGTAGTTATCGGCACATCTACCACGGGTGTAGATGAAAATTTACCTGTATTTAAATATGCCGCAGAACATGAAGATTGGTCCGGTGCTGAATTTAATCAACAACAACAATATTTTTCTGCTCCGGCTGATTTTATTGCCCATCAATATGGCTTAACCAATCTTATCTATGGCATTTCAACTGCTTGTACATCAGGTGCGAAAGCATTAATTAGTGCTGCTCGCTTATTGAATGCGAATTTATGCGATGCGGTAATTTGCGGCGGCGTCGATACTTTATCGCTATTAACCTTAGTTGGTTTTAACTCTCTCTCCGTTTTATCTGCTGAACAAACTAATCCTTTTTCTGCCAATCGCCAAGGTATCAATCTAGGTGAAGGTTCCGCTGTATTCGTGATGAGTAAAGAAAAATTAGATGATCATAATGTTGCGCTATTAGGCTATGGTGCTAGTAGTGATGCCTATCATATGTCCTCACCACATCCCGAAGGCGAAGGTGCGATTAAAGCCTTCCAAGACGCATTAAACTTGGCAAAACTTGCTCCAGAAGCCATCAATTGGGTTAATTTACATGGTACAGGCACCATTCATAATGATCAGATGGAAGCCTTAGCTATTCACCATATTTTTGGTCACGATACTCCTTGTACAACAACAAAACCTTATACAGGACACACACTAGGTGCTGCAGGCGCTATTGAAGCTGCTATTTTATGGGGGATGATTGACCGCACTTTTAATCCAACAGGTAAACTCCCTGCACAATTATGGGATAAACAAGCCGATGAAAAAATGCCACCAATTGCCATTACCGATCACATGAGTCATTGGACATCTGAGAGACGCATTGGTGCAAGTAGCTCTTTCGCTTTTGGTGGGAATAATTCAGTACTTATTTTAGGGGAAGTGAATGATTGATTTAACCTGTCCTATTACTGATATCTCACCATTAATTCCTCATAGTGGGGAAATGGTCATGCTAGATAAAATCACTGAATTTGGCGAAGATTATTTGATCGCGGAGATGGTCGTAAAACCAGACTGTCTGCTCTTAAAAGACGGTAAATTGGCTACTTATATGGGCGCTGAAATCTTAGCTCAAGGCGTAGCTGCATGGGCGGGATGTAAATGTGTAAAAGCGGGTCAACCTATTGGATTAGGCTATTGGATCGGCTCAAGAAAACTGACATTACATCGTCAAGATATTTCAGTAGGAAGTTTATTACAAATTCAAATTAAACGTTCTATTGAAGACGCAACAGGATTTGGTGTTTTTGACTGTACGTTAATCGATCTTTCTAATCAGCAACCTTTAGTGGAAGGTGCATTAAACGTTTTCAGACCACAAGTATCACAGGAATAAAAAATGAGTGAAACCATTTTAGTTACAGGCTCAAGCCGAGGTATCGGTAAAGCCATCGCCTTACGCCTAGCACAATCAGGTTTTGATATTGTGGTTCATTGCCGCAGTCGCATCGAAGAAGCTGAAGAGGTCGCACAATCAATTCGAGAATTAGGTCGTCAAGCTCGCGTATTACAATTTGATGTTAGTCATCGAAACGAAACAGCTGAAAAACTACTTGCGGATGTTGAATCTCATGGTGCTTATTATGGCGTTGTGCTCAATGCCGGATTAACACGAGATAACGCATTCCCTGCTCTAACTGATGAAGATTGGGATGTTGTTTTACGCACGAATTTAGATGGATTTTATAATGTTCTCTATCCCATTATGATGCCAATGATCCGACGCCGTAAAGCGGGGCGAATCGTCTGTATCACATCTGTATCAGGGTTAATTGGCAATAGGGGTCAAGTCAACTATAGTGCCTCTAAAGCCGGTATTATTGGTGCAGCAAAAGCACTCGCCGTCGAACTCGCCAAACGCAAGATCACGGTAAACTGTGTGGCTCCAGGCCTTATTGATACGGATATCTTAGATGAAAATCTTCCAATTGATGAAATTTTAAAAATGATTCCAGCGGCAAGAATGGGAAGCCCGGAAGAAGTTGCGCATGCCGTAGATTTTCTGATGGACGAAAAAGCAGCTTATATTACTCGCCAAGTTATCGCTGTAAACGGCGGGCTTTGCTAAAACATTTACAGTACAAAATTGTTTGTACTAGTCTAATAATGAATAATTGAGATAAAAAAATGAAACGAGTTGTCATTACAGGTATTGGTGCGGTCACTGCCTTTGGAAAAACATGGGAAGACGTAAAAGCTGCCTTTCAACGCAAACAAAATGCAGTTCAAGCGAAAACTGAATGGGCTGAACGTTATCCAGAGTTAGGTGCAAATCTCGGTGCTGAAATCCATGATTACACCCCTCCTGCCCATTGGAATAGAAAACAACTTCGCAGTTTAGGCCGTGTCTCTCAATTTGCTGTTGAAGCCGCTGAACTCGCTCTAGCAAACGCCAATCTATTAGATGAAAATGGAGTCATTTTACCTTATTTAAAAGAAGGAATAATGGGTGTTGCCTGTGGTTCTTCCACTGGCTCAACAAACGATGTCAGAGATGCAGCAGAACTTCTCATGACGGGAAAATCAGATGGATTTAATGCTAACACCTATGTACGAATGATGCCTCATACCACTGCGGCAAATATTGGCATTTTCTTTGGCCTAACTGGCCGCATCATTCCGACTTCTAGTGCTTGTTCTTCTGGTAGCCAAGGTATTGGCTATGCTTATGAATCAATTAAACATGGTTTAATCCCAATGATGCTTGCTGGCGGTGCTGAAGAATTTTGCCCATCTGAAGTTTATGTATTTGACTCTCTTTATGCGGCAAGTAGAAACAATGCTCACCCTAAACAAACACCTCGTCCTTATGATAAAGATCGTGATGGATTAGTGATTGGTGAAGGTGCGGGCATTTTTGTATTAGAAGAGCTGGAACATGCGCTTTCTCGTGGTGCCAATATCATTGCAGAAATTGTTGGCTATGGTGCCAATAGTGATGGTGCTCATGTAACTCGTCCACAAAAAGATACTATGCAACGCTGCATGGAGTTAGCATTAAAAGATGCACAGTTATCTCCAGATCAAGTAGGTTATGTAAATGGCCATGGCACGGCTACTGAGCAAGGCGATATCGCAGAAACGCTCGCAACGGAAGCCGTATTTGGGAAAATACCACTTAGCTCACAAAAAAGCTATTTAGGACATACCCTAGGTGCTTGTGGTGCATTAGAGTCATGGTTCTCAATTGAAATGATGCGTGATGGCTGGTTTGCCCCAACCATTAACCTAGACAATATTGATGAACGTTGTGGTAAATTAGATTACATTCAAGGTGATGGCCGACAAATTCAAACAAACTATGTTATGAATAATAACTTTGCTTTTGGGGGCGTTAATACCTCGCTTATTTTTAAACGCTGGGAAGCGTAATAAAAAAGGCTATTCAAACGAATAGCCTTTTCTTTTATCTGTTAGTTTATAGATAACCAAACAAACTTGTGAAAATGTAACCAAAGATACATGAAGTGATTACACCGATTAAGCCCGGTAAGATAAAGCTGTGGTTAATTACAAACTTACCGATATGTGTTGTACCTGAACGGTCGAATTGGATTGCCGCAAGGTCACTTGGGTAAGTAGGTAAAATGTAGTAACCGTAACAAGCCGAAGCAAAGGCCAAGATAACAGCTGGATCAACACCGATACCTAAAGCAAGTGGAACGAATGCAACTAATGCTGCCGCTTGTGAGTTTACGAATTTAGAGATTAATAACAACATCACAGCGTAAGTCCAAGGATGCGCTTTTACCACATCACCTAGTGCCGCTTTCATCATTGGTGTGTGAACGGTAAACATGGTTTCCGCCATCCAAGAAATACCGAATACCGCCACTAACGCAATCATACCTGAACGGAAAATTTCATTTTTACTGATTTTACCCGCATCAGTTTTAGTAAAGATAACAATTAATGCGCCCGCTAATAACATGAAGATTTGAATAACGTGAACCATACTTAAATTCACTTTTTTCTTCGCAGTGTCTTTTAATACGATTGCAGCGTTATCAATCGTTTCAATTTTATCTCCCGCTGTAATTACAACACCGTTATCTTGAGCAGTAATTGTTTGAGCCACTTCACCTTTATCGTTGTAAATTGCAACGTTATTATAGGCTGTTTGAGCTTTTGCCTTGCTGTCTTTAACATCAAGTACTAATGTACCATCTTTTGCTAATGCAACAATTTTACCGTCTTTAACATTGAAAGATTTCACTGCTTTATCGGCAGAAACAATTTCAACCACTTGAGCTGGTGCTGATTTTTCGAAAGCTGGACGTAAATCTTTAAAGTAACCTAATACCGCTACTACTAAAATTGCACCAAAGAAGATCCACATCGCATTCCAGCTAGATTGTGGCAATTTTTTATCTAATAATGATGTGCTATCACCATAAACATATTTTTTGAATTCTGGATCTTTTAATTTCTCTTGGAATTCTGGGTCTTTATCTAAATCTTTACCGCGGAACCAGCTGAAAATACCGATAGCTAATACACCACAAAGGGTTGAAGGAACGGTAATTTTTAATAAATCTAAATAACCATCAAAACCTGCTAATGGTGTTTTAGCATTCACTAAGAATGTGGTTAAAGTCACTACTGCCACAGAAACAGGTGACGCAATAATACCCATTTGAGAAGCAATTGAACTTGCCGCCATTGGACGTTCAGGGCGAATATCATTTTTGATCGCGATATCATAAATGATTGGTAACATGGTATAAACCACGTGACCTGTACCACATAAAATAGTTAAGAAACAAGTGACGAATGGTGCCAAAATACTGACATATTTCGGATTACGACGAAGCATTTTCTCCGCAATTTGTAACATTACATCTAAACCACCACTGGCTTGTAATGTTGCCGATGTGACCACCACCGCAAGGATGGTTAACATTACATCGATAGCTGGCTTACCTGGTTCAATACCGAAGCCGAAAACAAGAACAATTAAGCCTACCCCACCGAGCATACCCAGTGCGATACCACCTTTTTTTGCCCCGTAAAACAAACAGATAAGAACAATAACAAGCTGAATAGCAAACTGGCTACCTTCACCTAGGTTCATTAGAAAATCCATAAGATACTCCGAATCATTTTATGGTTAATTAGAAAAAAATTTTGATCGAATACTAGCATCAAAATTAACTCATAATAAGTACTTTTAAGGTAAATCTTGTTTTAAATCAAAAAATAAAGGGACTAAATAATAAAAGCAAATCTGAGAAAGATTAAAAAAGGAAAGTGCGGTCAGAAATTTAAGAGATTTAGATATATTTTGTTTTATTTAAAGATAAAGAATTTAGAAAAGAAATTTAAAGAAAAAAATTAGGCGACCTAAAAGATCGCCCAACTTAAAAATTACTGATTGTTTTGAACGTAGTCAATCGCAGATTGAACAGTTGTGATTTTTTCAGCTTCTTCATCAGGAATTTCGATATCGAATTCTTCTTCTAAAGCCATTACTAATTCAACTGTATCTAAAGAGTCCGCACCTAAATCTTCAACGAAAGAAGCTTCTGGTTTTACGTCTTCTTCTTTAACACCTAATTGTTCAACGATGATTTTTTTCACGCGTTCTTCAATACTCATTTGTTTTTCCTATTGTTGTTTTAACTCATTTAAGAGCGGTTAGTGTATGCATTTTTGATAAAGTTGCAACTATTTCTTAGGTGGTCGCACCACAAAAAAACAGGCAATGTAAAAACACATACAGAGAAAAAGTTACATTGCGATTGGGATTTTATCATTAACTAAACTGCTTTGCTATATTTTATAGACAAAATCCCAGATATATATGCCCTAAAGGGTTAGCTCATATATAAGCCGCCATTCACATGTAATGTGGTACCGGTAATATAAGCTGCATCATCAGAAGCTAAAAACGCTACCGCTTTTGCAATATCTTTTGGTTCACCTAAACGACCTGCAGGGACATTACCTAGAATACCTGCTTTTTGTTCTTCAGTAAGCACTTCTGTCATATCCGTTGCGATAAAGCCGGGTGCTACCACGTTTACGGTAATGCCACGTGATGCCACTTCTTTCGCTAAACCTTTAGAGAAACCAATCAAGCCTGCTTTTGCTGCACAGTAGTTAGATTGACCAGGGTTACCCATTGAACCTACAACTGAACCGATTGTAATGATACGACCGAAACGTTTTTTCATCATGGAGCGTAACATTGCTTTAGAAAGATGGAATACAGAAGTTAAGTTAGTTTGCATAATATCGAACCATTCTTCATCTTTCATACGCATTAATAAGTTATCGCGTGTGATACCTGCGTTATTCACAAGAATATCAATATCACCAAATTGCTCTTTAATTTGTTCTAATACGGCATCAATACTTTCTTTGTCTGCCACATTTAATACTAAACCTTTACCTTTATCACCAAGGTAAGCAGAAATGGTATCAGCACCTTTTTCAGAGGTTGCAGTACCAATTACAAATGCACCTTTTGATGCTAATTCTTCTGCAATTGCGCGGCCAATACCACGTGTTGCACCTGTTACTAATGCGATTTTATTTTGCATTCTTAATCCTCTTTTATGCTAATAATGCTTCAACAGCATCTAATGATGCCACATCATTTACTGATGTTGCTTGTAATTCTGCCACGATACGTTTTGTTAAACCGTTTAATACTTTACCTGGGCCGATTTCAACTAAAACTTCTACGCCATCTTGCGCCATTTTCTCAACAGTTTCAGTCCAACGAACTGGGCTATATAATTGACGAATAAGTGCGGTACGAATTTCTGCACTTTCTGTTTCCGCTTTGACATCTACGTTGTTTAATACTGGTGTTGCTGGCGCATTAAGCGTAATACCTTCAAGTGTTACAGCTAATTGATCCGCAGCAGGTTTCATTAATGCGCAATGTGAAGGAACACTTACCGCTAATGGTAAAGCACGTTTTGCACCCGCCTCTTTACATAAAGCAGCCGCACGTTCTACTGCTTCTTTCGCTCCAGCAATGACTACTTGACCTGGTGAGTTAAAGTTTACAGCAGACACCACTTCACCTTGCTCGGCTTGTTTACATGCATTGATAATCGCTTCATTGTCTAAACCAATAATCGCATACATTGCACCAGTACCTTCTGGTACCGCTTGCTGCATTAATTTACCACGTAATTCCACTAATTTAATCGCATCTTTAAAATCAATGACACCTGCACAAACTAATGCTGAATATTCACCTAAACTGTGGCCCGCCATCACGCTTGGTTGTAATTGTGGGTATTTTTCTTGCCATACACGGAAGATCGCAACGGATGCCGCTAATAATGCCGGCTGAGTTTGCCAAGTTTTATTTAATTCTTCTGCTGGCCCTTGTTGAACCAAGTTCCATAAATCATAGCCAAGCGCTTCAGATGCTTGTTTAAAAGTCTCAGTGACTACCGGATATTCGTTAGCAAGATCAGCTAACATGCCAACAGCTTGAGAACCTTGTCCTGGAAAAACCATTGCGAATTTTTTCATGTTTTCTTCCTATTTCTTCATCGTTTAAATGTTGAAAGTGCGGTCAAATTTAACCGCACTTTTAAAATTCTGTCGGGATTCTAACAAAATAATTAGAATCGCACCAATGCTGAACCCCAAGTCCAACCACCGCCAAAAGCTTCGAGTAAAAGCAATTGACCGCGTTGAATTCGGCCATCTCGCACCGCTTCATCTAAAGCTGTTGGTACAGTCGCCGCACTGGTATTTGCTGTACGATCAAGCGTTACCACTACTTGCGACATATCCATCTCTAATTTTTTCGCTGTCGCAGTGATAATACGTAAATTTGCTTGATGTGGCACAAGCCAATCAATATCTGTTTTTTGGAGATTATTAGCAGAAAGGGTTTCTTCCACCACATTAGAAAGCTCACGTACCGCTAATTTAAAGGTTTCATTACCTTGCATTTCAATATAGCCAGATTTCTCCACGCCACGCTCAGCTTGTGGAAGTTGTAATGCTGCATTGTTATCTGGCGATGCATGTAAATGCGTTGAAATAATGCCTTCTTCCTCTGATGCCTCTAAGATCACCGCACCGGCACCATCACCAAACAACACAACAGTGCTACGATCGGTTTCATCTAATTTACGCGAGTTAAGATCTGCACCAATCACAAGGGCTTTTTTCACGCTACCTGAACGAATAAATTTATCCGCTACACCTAAAGCATAAACAAAACCGGTACAAGCCGCTGCTAAATCAAAAGAAATCGCGTCTTCAATACCTAATAAACCTTGAACTTGGCAAGCTGAACTTGGATAAGCGTGAGAACCACTGGTTGTCGCAACGATGATCAATTCAATTTCTTGAGGATCAAGATTAGCCATTTCAAGTGCTTTTTTGGCGGCTTCACATCCCATTGTTGCAACAGTCTCATCTGCTGCAGCAATACGACGTTCACGAATCCCTGAACGTGTCACGATCCATTCATCTGAAGTATCAACCATTTTTTCCAAATCCGCATTGGTACGAATGTGGCTCGGCAAATAGCTACCGGTGGATAAAATTCTACTATTCATCATATCAAAACTTATTAATTAATAACGTTGTAAACCCGCCAAGATTTTTTGTGGAATTTGCAAACGTGCTTGCAAAGCTGCATCCGCAATTGCACGAGCAAATGCATCCACATTTGCGCTGCCATGGCTTTTCACCACAACAGCCGTTAATCCGAGTAAAGATGCCCCATTATATTCATCTGGGTTAATGCGTTTCAAGCGATGATAAGCATCCTTAAAGAAAAAACGCATAATAAATTTGGCAAATGATTTAAAAATAGGCTGTTTTTCTTTTCCTTTCAGAAGAGATAACAGATTCTTAGCTGCCCCTTCAAGGGTTTTTAATGCAATATTTCCCGAAAACCCATCACTCACAACCACATCAGCCACGCCATTTAATAAAAAGTTACCTTCAATAAAGCCGGTATAATTAAGTGCGGTCGATTTTTCTAATAAATTCGCAGCTTCACGAATAGATTGATGTCCTTTAATTTCTTCCACGCCGATATTGAGTAAGGCAATGCGTGGATAAACTAAGTTCAATCGGTTTTCGGCAAAGATCGAGCCCATGATGGCAAATTCATAAAGATTTTGAGCAGAACATTCTACGTTTGCGCCTAAATCTAACATCACGGTTTTATCGCCCGTCATCGACGGTAATAAGGATACCAACGCTGGGCGTTGAATTCCCTCTAAAGGCTGTAAGAGAACCTTTGACAATCCCATCAATGCCCCTGTATTTCCTGCGCTGACACAACCTTGCGCTTCTCCTTTCTGAACCATTTCAATAGCTAAACGCATCGAGGTGCCTTTGCTATGACGCAATGCATGAGAAATACCTTGATTGTTATCAATAGTCTTCGTGCAATGATGAATTTGAATACGTTCTAAAAGGGAAGAAGGGGCATTTTCCAGTAAGGGGGAAATTTGTTGGCTATCGCCAAACAGCACTAAAGAGAGCATTGGATCTGCTTCCAACGCTGAAAGAGATGCGGGGATAGTAATACGGGGACCAATGTCCCCGCCCATCACATCTAACGCTAAGGTTAGACGGTTCAAGTGAATACCTTATAAGTAAAATTACTTATTGATCACTTTGCGACCACGATAGTAACCATCAGCAGTTACGTGGTGGCGTAAGTGAGTTTCACCGCTTGCTTTATCCACTGATACTGCAGCAGTAGTTAATGCATCGTGTGAACGACGCATATCACGACGTGAACGAGATTTTTTGTTTTGTTGAACAGCCATTGGCTATACTCCTAAATTTAATTTACTTTTGCTTTAAATTAGCTAATACAGCGAACGGGTTCGGTTTTTTTGCCAATTCTTCAGGCAATTCGCCAAAAACCTGTTCGTGCGCGGACACTTCACAGTGTTCAGATGAATGCATTGGGACAAGCGGTAGAGCTAAAATAAGTTCGTCTTCCACTGCACCAAGTAAATCTATTTCACCAAACTCATTAAATTCGATTGGCTCATAAATTTCCGGCAAGTCATCAGCCTGATCCCAATTAGCCACTGGACTATAAGTAAATTTACATTCCAATGTTTGTTTGAATGGCTCGCCACAACGTTGACACTCTAATTCAACATCAACTTGTACTCGCCCTTTCATCACCACTAATTTTTGTGGATCAATATAAAACGATAATGTTACCTGTGCATCGCTGAGCACTTTCCCCGTAGATTCAGCTAAACGCACTAACTGACTAGCGGTATAATAACCATCATAATCAATTCTTTGTTGAGCGTCTTTAACCGGATCAACGGTTAGGGGTAGTTTTACCTTTTGCATAGGGTGCGAATATTACCTGTTGTCAATAAAATAGTCAAAGGAAATTCGCACTAATTATGAGAAAAGTTCAATCGCTATCTAAACTTTCTCTAGATTTATGCCTTTGCAAAGTGCGGTCATTTTTTCCTGCGTTTTACTCGGCATGCTCACTCAAGAAGCCACCACTTTGATGTTTCCAAAGGCGAGCATAAAGGCCATTTTGTTCAAGCAATTCTGCATGAGTCCCTTGCTCGACAATTTGTCCTTTATCTAACACAATTAAACGATCCATTGCTGCAATAGTAGATAAACGGTGAGCTATCGCAATAACCGTTTTATTTTCCATCATTTTGTCGAGACTTTCTTGGATCGCCACCTCTACTTCTGAATCTAGCGCACTGGTCGCTTCATCCAAGAGTAAAATTGGCGCATCTTTTAACATGACACGCGCAATCGCAATACGCTGGCGTTGTCCACCCGAGAGTTTCACCCCACGTTCACCGACATGAGCATCATAGCCTTTTCTACCCTGTGCATCGCTTAAATAAGGGATGAAATCTGCCGCTTCGGCACGTTTAGCCGCATTGATCATTTCTTCATCTGTCGCTGTTGGGCGACCATAAATGATGTTATCGCGAACAGAACGGTGCAAAAGCGAGGTATCTTGTGTTACAAGACCAATCTGACTACGAAGGCTTTCTTGGCTTACATCTAAAATATTTTGACCATCAATAGTAATTGAGCCTTCTTGTGCCTCGTAGAAACGTAAAAGTAAATTCACAATGGTTGATTTGCCCGCACCAGAACGCCCAATTAAGCCCACTTTTTCACCTGGTTTAATGGTGAGATTAAAATGGTTAAGCAACGGCTTATTCGGATCATAAGCAAACGAAATATCGTTAAATTTGATTTCGCCTTGTTTCACTTCTAATGGAACACAATTTGGCTTATCAACAATGGTATGCGGTTTGGTTAGCGTTGCCATACCATCATTCACCGTCCCGATGTTTTCAAATAAGCGAGCAGATTCCCACATAATCCAGCGAGAAAGGCCATTTACACGTAACGCCATCGCGGTTGCAGTCGCCACGGCTCCCACGCCCACTTGGCCGTTTTGCCATAACACCACACCTAAGATTGCAGTGCTTAACGTTAAGAAGATATTGGTTGCATAAGTTAAGGTATCTAATGAACTTGCCAAACGCATTTGTGCATGCACGGTGACCATAAATTCTTCCATGGAACGTTTTGCATAATTGGCTTCTCTCGCATCATGTGAAAATAGTTTTACCGTTGCAATATTTGAGTAAGCATCCGTAATACGTCCTGTCATGAGAGATCGAGCATCGGCTTGTCGTTGAGCCGTTTTCGCTAAGCGTGGAATAAGCAAACGTAAAATAGTCACAAAGGCCACAATCCATAAGAAAAACGGCACTAAAAACCAGGTATCTAAAGCCGCAAGCACCAAACCTGAAGTAATAAAATACACGGCAACATACACCAACATATCCGCAATGGTCATCACCGTATCACGCACCGCAAGAGCAGTTTGCATTACTTTCGCCGATACACGACCTGCAAATTCATCTTGGTAGAAACTTAAGCTTTGCCCTAGCATCAAACGGTGGAAATTCCAACGCAAACGCATTGGAAACACCCCTTGTAACGTTTGTAAGCGTACATTCACACCCACAAATGACCATACAATACTGAAAATGAGCAAGGCGGCCATACCTGCGAGCAAATGCCCTTTCTCTTGCCAAAGCGTGGTTGGCGTATAAGCACCCAGCCAATCCACCAACAATCCCATAAATTGGAAAAGTAAGGCTTCCATTACACCAGTACCGACCGTCAATACCGCGAGTAAAAAGATCCAGCCCTTCATGCCATCAATGCTTGACCAAATAAAACGGAACAAGCCTTTTTCAGGCGTCGTTGGATTGCTTTCCGGATAAGGATTTAAACGGTTTTCAAACCATGAAAATATTTTATTAAACATAACAATACCTTAAAAAATTAAAGGCGACAGGGCCGCCTAAAGTGCGGTCATTATAGCGTAAGTTTTGAATGATGGGCTAGGTTTTACGAAATTGACTCGGTGAAAGCCCATAAATTGCTTTAAATGCCTTACTAAAATGCGCTTCTGATTGATACCCTACTTCAAGGGCGATTGCTAAAATGGTCTTCTGCGTATTTTTTAATAAAACGGCTGCCATTTCTAACCGCACTTGTGTGAGAAATTTTCCTGGTGGCATCCCGAGTTGCTGTTGAAAGATCCGCATAAAGGTCGCACGAGACATGGAAGCCAACTCTGCTAATTGCTCAATATTCCAATCTAATTGAGGTGAAAACAGGATCTTTTCAAGGGCTTGATTCAATCTCTTATCCTGCAACGCAGCTAATAAGCCTTGATTGAGCAAACCTATTTGCTGAGCATGACGCAAAATATAAATAAACAACACGTTTGATAATGCATCAATCACCGATTTTGTGCCTTGCTCTGGTTTCTCAGCTTCTTGTAAAAAAAGTGAAACTAAAGGCTGCACAGGGGTATTTTGTAGCGAAAGATGCAAATAATCTGGTAACGAATCAATTAATAATGACGGTTTTTGGTAATAAAATGTCCCACAAAACATCTTCAGATCGGGCGTACCTGCCCCTATTTGATGAACATGAAAAAGTGCATTTGATTGCGCTCTCTGTAGACTATTCTCTCTTTTTTGTTGAGAACTGCCCAAAAAGTGCGGTCGATTTTGAGGGAGAAAAAAGAGATCACCTTTCTTCAAATGAAACTGTTTTCCCGCCAAGGTTACCCAGCACTCACCTTGCTCGATTAAATGAAATAAACCTTGATATTCCGCCGCATCTGGCTGATGTTCAACTTGCCAATCCCCTTGAAACAAACAGCGAATATTAATCTCCCCGCGCACTTGCGCCAGTTGTGTTAATTTATCTAAATAATCCATCGTGAGATTTTCCGTCTAAAAGTTAAGACAATTTGACAAGTATCATACGCTAATCTGCTTATAATTCCTCGCGAAATTTAAACTTAATTCAAGGAGAAAACTATGTTTGCAGATTGGAAAAATGATGTAGCACACGTTAAAAAATCATTCGGTGCATTAGGTAAAAAATACCCTAAAATGTTACAAGCTTATGGCGCATTAGGTGCGGCGGCGGCAGAAGGTAACGTATTAGATGCCAAAACCCGTGAATTAATTGCATTAGCAGTTGCAGTAACAACACGTTGTGAAAGCTGCATTGGCGTGCATGCTGATGAAGCAGTGAAAGCAGGTGCAACTGAAGAAGAAGTGGCAGCAGCATTAGCGATGTCTATCGCATTAAATGCAGGTGCAGCTTACACTTACTCTCTTCGTGCATTAGAAGCTTACAACGCACAAAAAGGCGAATAATTCGCAAGGAACTTTATGATTCTTTTAGCCCTCATTTGAGGGCTTTTTTATCTCTAAAATTGACCGCACTTTAAAATAAATTCAAGGCTCTCATCTGAGCCACCACTTGCTCTACCTGAATTTCAGCCATTAAATTTTTGCCTTTTAATTTAGTCGCCCAAGGCAGTTCGCTTGAAGGTTTTCCTTGTTCTTTTTGCACATTTTTTTCATATACCGACACCACATTATCCAGATTATGATAAGGTGCAGTGCGCAATGGGTTGTGATAAGCATACAATCCAATTACTGGTGTACCTTGCGTGGTGGCGATATGAGCTGGACCAGAATCGGGCGAGAGCACTAAATTTGATTGATGAATTAATGCAGCAAGTTGTTTCAAACTGGTTTTTCCTGAAGCATCAACCGGCTGAAAATTACAAAGTGCGGTTATTTTTTTCACCATGTCTAATTCGCGTTTTGCCGGCGAGCTGCAAAAAATTACATTCACATTATGTTGATGAGCAATATTTGCCACTTCCGCATAACGCTCCACCAACCAATCTTTCTCGGCTTTACTGGAGCAAGGAGAAATAATCAGATTTTTACGTGTAGGATCAATAAACTGTTTGGCATATTCTCGATCTGAATCAGAAATTGCCAATTGCCAAGAAAGCATCTCTGCCGGTGGTACACCAAGATAATCGGCAAAAGCCATGAAGCCGTCTAGCACATGAGGCGTTTCCGGATCTTGAACTCGACGGTTTACAAATAACCACTGCCCTTCTCGAGAACGTTTTTTGCCAAACCCAATTTTATATTTCGCTTGAATACCAAGAGAGATAATCGAAGCACGAAATGCCGTCTGCATATTCAAAAGCGCATCAAATTGATTGTTTTTCAAAAACATCCATAAATTCCACACGCCTTTCCAACCGCTCTTTTTATCATAAGGGACAAGTTCCACGCCTTCAATGCCAGAAAGCAAGCCCATTTCTGTTTTCCCCACAATCCACGTTAATTTGGTTTGCGGCCAATACCGTTGAATATGCTGCACCACAGCAAGTGCATGACAAACATCACCCACCGCAGACAAACGCAAAATACAAAGTGATTTAGGAGGTGAAGTAAAAAGTGGAGAATGGGACATTTGAATTCCTCGCGCATTTAATTTCCGTCTATTAACCCAAAATAATTTAATGAAAACAAAGGGCGAATTTATTTAATTCGCCCTTTTATTTATCTAGATTGCTACTTTTTAGGACCTAATCCTTCCGCAACAATATGCCCTTTCACATAGTGCTTAGTAAAGATAACGTTACCATCTTTATCAAAATATTTCCACATTCCTTGCTCTACGCCATTTTTTAATTCGCCTTGCGAGATAAGTGTTCCTGATTCATCATAATATTTAGTCGTTTTGACGCCATTTATTTCAACCACCTCCGATTTTATATTACCGTTAGGATGAAAAGTCTGATTCTCTATTGTTGAACGAATATACGCCGTAGCAGAACCAATACAAAAAAGCGCTAAAACAGTAAATAGAGGTTTTTTCATAGCTAATTTCCTCATATTAAATAGAGAGTCATCAAAATAATTTCTGGAAAAAGTGTAACCTAACAAAATAAATATGTAAAACAGTGCTTTTCACTTCTATTCATTTTATAACATAAAATCACACTGCAAGGGGTAAAATTCTGCAAAAATTTTACGAATTAACAAAATACAGATATCTCACTACTTATGTGATCTGCTTCACAACTTTGACATAAAATAAGATGAAAAGCTTGTAATGCTAGAAAATCAGCGTATTTAAAGTAGAATGAGGGCATTTTCTATTATTCGGTTCAACTAAAATGCTTGAATTCCAACAAGATAATCAATTCTTTCTTTTTAATCTCACGGAAAAACCAACTGAACCCGCTTCATTTTTTGAATCGGCTTTTTGGGAAAAACAACAACGTATTACCGGTTCAGCCAAAGGACGTGGCACAACCTACTTCCTGAACACAAAAGATCTGTTTGGGGTAAATACTGCCCTTCGTCACTATTATCGAGGCGGTTTATGGGGAAAATTCAACAAAGATCGCTATCGTTTTCAATCATTGAGTGAAACTCGCAGCTTGGCGGAATTTCAGCTGTTAAATCAACTCCATCAAGCAGGTGTAGCCGTACCCAAACCGATTGCTGCACGTGTTAAAAAAGGCAAATTAGGTATTTGTTACCAAGCAGATATCTTGATTGAAAAGATCGAAAATGCCCAAGATCTGACCGCACTTTTACAAATTCAACAACTATCGAATGACATCTGGCAAGCCATTGGTAAATTAATTCGTCAGTTGCATGATTTGCAAATTTGCCATACGGATCTCAATGCTCATAATATTCTCGTTCAACAACTCGAAACTGAACAAAAATGTTGGCTCATTGATTTCGATAAGTGCGGTCAAAAATCAGGAGATTCTTGGAAACAAGGCAACTTGGAAAGATTACACCGCTCTTTTGTCAAAGAAGTCGGCAGAATGAATATTCAATTCAGTGAAGAAAATTGGGCTGAATTGTTGAAAGGTTACAATCACTAAAACTAGCAAAAAACAAACCGCACTTTTGTGCGGTTTGTTGCATTTTAAGCTTCAGGCTCTTCTAATTCTTCATACTTAGGTTCAGTACTTAAAATAATCTCTTGAATATGCTCTGCCATTTTTTGATCACATTCACGAGCAATATCAACCATCGCCGGATTTTTAAATATGCCTTTGTCAGGATCATAAACTTGCGACATTAAGGCCACTTCATGGCGATCTGCATCAAAATAATATTGACTGACTGCTTTTGCCATTTTAGGCGCCATGCCTAAATTGATAAGTGCTCGTTTTCCTGCTCGGACTGCTGAATCAAAGGTTTCACGAATCACATCGTCAGCCCCTGCTTGATATAGCGCAAAGGTATCAAAACGGTCAAATGCTCGTGCAATAATTTTTATGCGAGGATTAATTTCTCGAGCAAAATGGACGATTTGATTTGCTTGTGCCGGGTTATTGATCGCGACGACAAGCAAATCAGCCTTTTCCAATCCTGCTGCAATTAAAAATTCTGGACGAGAAGCATCACCAAAATAGGATTTTATTCCATAATCATTAAAGCCTTTAATCATGGTAGGATCTAAATCAACGACAGTAGTATCGTAACCACTTAACCGCAGTAAATCATTCACAATTTGGCCAAAACGCCCCATCCCCAGAATTAAGATTGGATGCTGTTCATCAATTTCATCCGGCTGAATATCATCTGTCTTCGGTTTAGGCATCAGTTTTTCATAAAGAATTAATATAATCGGCGTAAACACCATCGAAAGCACAACAATCGCGGTCATATTCGCATTTACGGTTTGATCTATCACGCCTTCTGATGTAGCAGCTGCAAATAAGACAAATGCAAACTCCCCACCTTGAGCCATTAAAAATGCTCGTTCCAATGCGGTTTTATGTGAGCTTTTTGCTACGCGAGCAACTAGGTAAATACAGAGACCTTTTGTGAGCATAAGAGAAATCACGCCCAATAAAATCAATGACCAGTTTTCGATAACCACATCGAGATTTAATGACATTCCCACACCAAGGAAGAAAAGACCAAGTAGCAAGCCGCGGAAAGGCTCGATATCGGCTTCAAGTTGGTGACGGAAAGACGACTCGGATAGCATGACACCTGCAACAAAAGCGCCCATTGCCATCGAAAGCCCAGCTTCTTCCATTAATAACCCAGAACCTAACACAACAAAGAGTGCAGCAGCAGTCATCACTTCACGTGCTTTCGAGTTAGCGAGAATTTTGAAGACTGGATTCAGAATAAAACGCCCAATGAAAACTAGCGCACCTAATGCTACCATCGCAATAAGCGCAGACTGCCACCAAATGATTTGTGATTCACGTTCAAAAGGTGATAAAAATGTAATGATCGCTAATAAAGGTACAATCAGCAAGTCTTCAAATAATAGAATTGAAACTATTTTTTGTCCCGGTTTTGTTGAAAGTGCTTTACGTTCCCCAAGTACCTGCATCACGATTGCTGTCGATGTCAAAACAAAACCCGATGAACAAACAAAAGCGACTTCCCAAGACAAACCAAATTGAGTCGCAACAACGGTCATCAGTACCGCAGAAATGACAACCTGCAAGCTACCTAATCCAAAAATCTGACGACGCAAACTCCAAAGATGAGAAGGCTTCATTTCAAGCCCAATCACGAATAAAAACATCACGACGCCAAATTCAGCAAGATGAATAATCGCTTGTGGATCATGAATAATATGTAATCCAAAAGGCCCAATAACTAATCCTGCCGCTAAATAACCTAATACCGAACCTAATCCGATGCGTTTAAATAACGGCACGGCAACAACTGCAGCACCCAATAGTGCCACAACCCGGATGAGATCACCCGCTCCTTCCGCAGCCATAGTTAACTCCTCAAATATTTTAAATATAAAAAAAGATCGCCTAATGCGATCTCAATAAATGGTCCCCCCTACCGGACTTGAACCAGTGACCAAGCGATTATGAGTCGCCTGCTCTAACCGACTGAGCTAAGGGGGGAAAGTGCGGTTGATTATAGAGAAATAATCATTTGAAGTCTATATACAAAAGGATGGTCGTTGGAAAATTGACCATCCTTTTTTAGTCTGACTATTCTATTTTTAAATCCGACAGATTATTTGCTGCTCATAAATGGCATCATTCTCTAGCTTAATTCCCTCTTCATTAAAATCAGCAGTATGTTTGTGAGTAAATCTGACTTTTTCTGTCGCGCCCATTTTAAACCATTCATATTCCGAATCAATATGACCAATATCAATGGCTCGATAACCTAATTCGGATAAATTATAGGCTAACACTTTTGCCGTTGGTCCAAGCATAAGCAATATTAGACGATTTTCTGCATGCTGAATGATTGCTTGCTGAATTTGTTCAATGTAAGAATATGCATCTCTGGCAGGGCAAATAATTCGCTTAATGGAATGAGCATTATCAAATAAATCATTTCCCACTCCCGAACGCGAAGTCACTCCTTCAACAATCAATAAATCTTTATCTTGCCAAAGCTGTTTTAATTTCTCGAACCAACGAGCAGACTGGCTTTTATCTTGCCAATCGATATAAGGGCGAGAGAGGAAAGTATTCCCATATTCACTCGCAGTACATACATTCTCATAATAAAGGGAATGATTGTTTAAATGAATTCGCCAATAACTCTGCGTCGAATCAATATAAGGGGAAAGCGAATCAAACATCGGTGGTAAACAAATCAAGCGATTTTCATTGCTTTCCATGCGTAAAATATTTTCCAATTCTGCTGCCAATTTTGGATCATAATCTTGGTAAACAATCCAATTCCCTTTAATCAGGATAAATTCACCATCTCCAAAACGAATCACTGAGCAAGGGTTTTGCAACATAAAATCCAAAGTTTCATCTACGGATTTCACCTTTATTTGACGTGGTAAAACTTTATGATTTGCCTGAGCAATTAGAGGTAACGTTTGGATAAGATTATCTATATCACAAAAATCACCTAATCGATGAGCCAACCAATAAGGCTTCTCACTCGCTAATTTATTTAGCATTTGCTTAATGAAAGCCTTACGAATCAAATACATCTGACAATGTGCAAGATTGTAATGTTCTATCCGTCGGAAAAGTGCCGAATTAAGTCGCCCTTCTCCCTGATAAATTTTATCATCCCAAAATTCATGCTGACGGGAACATTCTAGTAATGCAAGCTGATATTGAGAGCCTGCTAGATAACCATTCACATATTCTTGCAATGTACTAAAGTAATTTGGCGATAGCTGCAAATCTGCTTCCGCGACAATAGCAAATTCATTATCAGCAATCGTTTCATCTGCCGCTATTTTCCGCCAACATTCAATATGTGAAAGTGTATTAGCGATTTCATCTACCGTGATTTCTCAATGTAAAATCACTTTAGCTTTTGACAAATTAAATACCGTTTCACCACCAAGCTGAGAAACTAACTCAGATGAAACAGAAACAACAGCCGTGTAATCACAACCATCTGCTTGGGCCAAGAAATGAGCAAGTTCAGTTTTCTGACTTGGCAGATAAATCACAAATCCTTTCATAGATTCTATTCACTTGATAATAAAAAGCCCCATAAAGGGGCTATTTGAGATTATTGCAATACCGAAATATCTGCTACTTGTAAGAACAAGCCTTGTAACGTGTTTAAAATTGCTAAGCGGTTTTGGCGTAATGCTGGATCTTCAGCATTTACCATTACGTTATCAAAGAAACTGTCCACTGGCGCGCGTAAGTTCGCTAATTTATCTAATACTGCTGTGTAATCGCCTTTTGCGATAAGCGGTTGTACTTCAGTGCGTAATGCAAGTACTGCTTCAGCAAGGGCTTTTTCTGCTGGCTCTACGCAAGCGGTCAAATTAATCTCGCCAATTGCGGCATCCGCTTTCGCTAAGATATTGCTTACACGTTTGTTTGCTGCCGCTAAGGCTTCCGCTGAATCTAAAGTACGGAAGTGTGAAACCGCACGAACGCGCGCATCAAAATCAGCAGGACGAGTTGGACGACGTGCCAATACCGATTGAATCACATCCACCGCAATGCCTTCATCTTGATACCATGCACGGAAACGACCGAGCATGAAGTCCACCACATCGGCAACCACGTTTGAATTAGTGAGTTTATCACCGAAAAGTGCGGCTGATTTTTTCACTAAATCTTCTAAATCAAGCGGTAAGTTTTTCTCAACAATAATACGCAACGCCCCTAATGCTGCACGACGTAATGCAAATGGGTCTGCGCTGCCTTTTGGTGCTTGGCCGATACCGAAAATACCCGTTAAAGTGTCAAATTTATCGGCTAAAGCCACCGCACTTGCTACTAAAGATTTCGGTAATTCATCACCCGCAAAGCGTGGCATATATTGTTCATTTAATGCGACTGCGACTTCTTCATCTTCACCATCGTGACGAGCATAGTGCATACCCATTACACCTTGCGTATCGGTAAATTCGAATACCATATTGGTCATTAAGTCACATTTTGACAGTAACCCCGCACGTTTTGCTTTCGCTTCGTCTGCACCAATTTGTTTTGCAATTTCGCCTGCAAGTTGTTCGATACGATCAGTTTTGTCTTTCAATGTACCGAGTTGTTGTTGGAACAATACGGTTTCTAAGCGTGGTAAACGATCAACCAGTTTTTGTTTTAAGTCGGTTTTGAAGAAGAATTCCGCATCGGTTAAACGTGGGCGAACCACTTTTTCGTTACCTTCGATAATTGCTGTTGGATCTTCTGGGTTGATGTTCGAGACAAAAATAAAGTGCGGTAATAATTTGCCCTCTTTGTCATAAATCGGGAAATACTTTTGGTCGCCTTTCATAGTGTAAACCAAGGCTTCCGCAGGCACCGCTAAGAAACGCTCTTCAAATTTTGCCGCTAAAACGTTTGGATATTCCACCAATGAGGTCACTTCTTCAAGCAAGCTTTCTTCAATATCAGCCACACCGCCAAGTGCGGTCGCTTTTGCTTGAGATTTTGCCAAAATTTCTGCTTTACGCTCATTGAAGTCCGCTACCACAGAACCTTTTTCACGTAATAATTGCGGATATTGGTCTGCATGTTGAATTTCAAATTCTTTCTCGCCTAAGAAACGGTGGCCGCGAATGGTGCGCGCACTTGTCACACCTAAAATTTCGCCTTCGATTAACTCATCACCTAACAACATGGTCACAGTGTGTACCGGACGAATAAATTGCACAGTTTTGTCTGCCCAACGCATTGGTTTTGGAATTGGCAATTTCGCCAACGCATTTGCCACAATGTCATTAAGCAAGTTTTTGGTCGGTTGACCTTCAATTTTTGCACGATGAACGAGCCATTCGCCTTTATCAGTGGCAATGCGCTCTGCTTGTTCCACAGTAATACCACAACCACGCGCCCAGCCTTCTGCCGCTTTAGTTGGTTTACCTTCAGCGTCAAAAGCTGCAGACACTGCTGGTCCACGTTTTTCAATTTCTTTGCTTGGCTGTTGTGTCGCTAAGTTCAACACTTTCACCGCCAAACGACGCGGCGCCGCAAACCATTCGATTTTGTCGAATGATAAGCCCGCTAGGTTTAATTCCGCTTCAACGTTATCCGCAAAAGAGGTCGCTAATGTTTTGAGAGCTTTTGGTGGCAGCTCTTCAGTGCCGATTTCTACTAGGAAGTTTTGGGTTGTCATTTTGTTTCTCTTATTTAAAAATTCTGTAGGTTTAAATTCTTATTTTCTTCGTTATCACTTTTGCCAAATCTCCCCTACCCCTCTTTGCTAAAGAGGGGATTGGATCTTTGGAGAGTTAAATATTTATGTTCTACTTTAACGTTTTTTGAAAGTAGATAATTTAATCTCTATTGAAATTAAAAATGTAAATAAGCCAGTTACAATCAATTTACTAAAGAATTTCCCCTCTTTAGCAAAGAGGGGTAGGGGAGATTTACTCGCTTCGCTCGCACTTCGTGCCGTTGCTAAAGCAACGTTCAAACGCTTGCGTTTGTGGCAGAAGTTAATCTAACCTAATACTCAATAAACCCTCATATTCTAAAATATAAATAGCCCGTTACTGTCAATTCACTCAAGAACGCCCCCTCTTTAGCAAAGAGGGGTAGGGGAGATTTGGCAGAGCGACTTAACGCTCATACTCAATCAGCCCTTACATTCTCTAAAAACAAATAAATCTGCTCTACTACACTTTCAATTTCACACATGACTTCATCATTGCTAAATCGCATCACCGTAAAACCAAGTGAATTTAATTCTGCATCTCGCAATGCGTCTTTTTCCTGATAATCAGGTTCATAGTGCTGACTACCATCTAATTCGATAATCAACTTTGCTTTCGCACAATAAAAATCAACGATATAACTTAAAAGTGGCTTTTGTCGATTAAATCGAAATCCTAATAATTGATCTCGATTGATGCGTTGCCATAATTTTCTTTCCGCATCCGTTTGATCCGCTCGCAGTTTTTGCGAATTCTCTTTTAAGTATTTTTCATAGGGTTGCATGAACGCTACTTCTTACCGTTTTCAATACCCTCACTCAACACCTGTTGAAAACGCTCGTAATCACAAAAACCATGTTCATCTTTTTCACAGCCTTTGAGGGTTAATGCTGTTTGGTTTGGTGGTGTCGCTAAACTTAATGGCGTGATATTAATCAGCTGTTCAGTGGTTTGATAAACATAATCCAACTTAAATTTGAGTTTGCCACTGGGTTTGTGTTTCCACACTTCAAATAGCAACTTGCCTCCGATTGGGATATTTTCTAATGAATCATCCAACTCATAAGGCTCAACACCTAATGCCGCAAGCAGAGCGACGATATTAGAATCGTGTCCAACCAATAAGTTAATTTTGTTTTCACTATTTAACTGTTGCTGAATAAATGCCAATAACGGGTATGATGCATTTTGTGCCAACGCCTCGTTATTTTTAAATAATGTGCGGTAATATTCGTTTTTTATTTCGTTAATTGCACGCCATTTTTCTTGGCTATCCACGCGGCCGTTTGCGATTTCTGAATCAGGCTTACCCACATAATGCGCAAGCAATAACGCACTAACAATTTTCTTTCCGGTGCTGATAGAACCCGTAATTTTGACCGACTTACCGTCTTTAATACTGTATTCACCGACTTTTCCACCTAAATCACACTCGCCTTTTTGCAAGCAGTTTGGTGAGTTTTTATAATCGATAATTTCACTCAATAGCGCATAATTTGGCGCTAATTTTTGCTGTAAAGCGGTTAAATCAACGTTATTTTTTGCAGATTCAATCAAGGCTTGACTTGGATTATGCGCTTGTGTGTTAAAAATGGGATCTTTTTCTGAACCAATTTTACCGTGATGTTGCAGTTGAACATTACAGCCCGCAAATGCGCCAGAAACAATTGCCTGACCTGTTGCAATGGTGCGTTGTACACCATTCGCATAAGCGAAAATACCTTCACCCGATGCACAACGTTCAGTTGTTAATAACCCTTTATCTGCAAGCCATTGACCTAAATATTGGCCAAAATAGGTTTCTAATACCGTTCCTTTTGCCGTGAGATAACCTGATGGCACATCCCATTTTGCCCACGCATACGGTGAATATTTTGCCATCTCTTGTGGATCTTTTTCCACTGGCGAGCGTAATCCATGGCGGCTGAAAATTAAGACTTTCTCAAGCTCGTAATCTTCATTCTGTTTGTTTTGGCGATTTTCTGTTGCAAATACACCGCTTGCAAGCGTCAAACCAAGTAAAAGTGCGGTGAATTTTAGGGCTGTTTTTTTCATATTCGAGACTTAACCTAACTTTCTATTATGCCTTTAAGACCTAATCATTTAATGCTGAAATTGAGCTATAAAAATTCAAGGCATATTTGGCGCCATAAACTAACACCATAAATACCGCCACAATATTGACTACCGCAAAAAAGATTAGCTGTTTACTGTTGCTTTCGAGCCAGAGCATTCTAAATAATGCGAGCGTACCAATATTTTCATCAAGTTCGCTCTCTCCGCTTAGTGTTCTTAAGGTTTTCAGCATCTTGCGTACAAAAGCGACAGTATTTATTGCCATGACGCTGAGTGCAATAAATCCTGAAGCCAAACTTAAAAACAGTACGAGCACATTACTCCACGCCCAATGTGCCCAATTCAGCTCAGAATACATAAATAACGCGAGTGATAAAAACAACACAGCGGGTGTTAAATTTCGCAAAAACATTAAATAATCATCACCAATTCTAAATAAAAATTGCAAAAAACTGACTTTCTTCATTACTTACGAATTTTCCAACTTTTCTTGGTTTTCATTAAACGCACTTTGCCGTCTTTGGACACATAGCCGCCTTTGACCACCTCTAAAATCGTGTTTTCAGGTAAATCAGACGCAAACACTTCAACCTGTTGCTTGTCTTCCGAAAGAATGCCGTACACCGCTTGAGTTTTATTGGCAGGATCATCTAACTTAATATCCGCCACATCAAACACTTGCACGCAAGCTTTTTTCAAATAAGAGTAAGACTCTCCTAAATTTTGAAAGCAACCGTGAGCATCTGATTTCCCTTTGTCCAGACACAACATTTCACCTTGAGATTGTGCATGACTACAAGCGGTCAAAATCATCGCTGAAGTAGCAAAGGCTAAGGTTTTTTTCATCATTTTAGAAAATCTCTTTTAATTTGGATTCATCTAAAATAACACGATCATCATCTAACAATAATGCCGGAAAGCCCGCATAACCTTGCGCTTTGGCATCATCAAATGCGGCGTGACGATCACGCAAACGCAACCATTGTTTCAAGTTTGGAATGGAAGATAATACTTCCACAGCCTCATAATCCACGCCTAAGCGTTTTAACTCTGCAACAAATGGCTCTGTATCTGGGCAATCTGCCGCATAATAAAGAATAGGTTTCATTATTCATCCTCTTTTTCTGCTGCCGCAGTTGGATTCAATTTCGGTTCACCAATTTTAGTTAAGCGGTTACGATCGCGATGTTCAAATGGTGCATCATAATTCGGGATAATCATGGTTGTGATTTGATCGTATGACCAAGTGCCATCATCATGGAATTTCACCGTCATCTCAAAACTTTCTGTGGTAAATGAACGTTCTAAAAACGGATTCGAAATGATGCCGTTTGTTAATGAACCGCGTACCGCTTTTACCGTAAACTCTTTCGCATCCGCTGGTGCATTACCGACCGCAATAAACGTTTGGCCACGTGGAATGCTGCCTGTTAATAAAATATTACCCGTTTCAGGCTCCCATAACCAATAACCCACTTGGTCGTGGAAGGTTTCCACTTCGCCTGGTTGTACAATATGGGTGTGATAACGTAATCCATAATAGAGTTGCGGACCATTAGTTTGTGCATCCGTTGGATGGGCTTCGTAACGTTCGATATAAGGATCTTTTTCAGGTCCTTCCGCTTTCGGGTTGATATCCACACCACGCTTACCTTCCCAAACACCCGCTAATCTAGCCAATGGGCCTAAATTCGCGAGTGTATTAGGATCAGTTTCTGCTTCCGTGTAGATATCGTCTGGGTATTGAAAATCTTTCATCATTTTCTCCTTATATCGTTGGGTTGATGCTTAAAGTGCGGTCGTTTTTCGCCTTATTTTTTACAACCAGGGAAACCTAAGGCTTCACGGCTCGCATAGTACGCTTCAGCCACACCTTTGGTTAATGCACGAATGCGTAAAATATAGCGTTGACGCTCTGTGACTGAAATCGCTTTACGTGCATCTAATAAGTTAAAGCTGTGTGCTGCTTTTAAAATGCGTTCGTAAGCTGGTAATGGTAACGGGCGCTCTAATTCTAATAAGCTTTTTGCTTCTTTTTCGTATTGATCAAAGCAGTAGAATAAGAAATCGGTATCCGCATATTCAAAGTTGTAAGTTGATTGCTCCACTTCGTTTTGATGGAATACATCGCCGTAAGTGGTTTTGCCAAGTGGACCATCAGACCAAACTAAGTCATACACAGAATCTACGCCTTGAATGTACATGGCTAAACGCTCTAAACCGTAAGTTACTTCACCTGTTACCGGTTTACATTCTAAGCCACCTACTTGTTGGAAATAAGTAAATTGGGTGACTTCCATACCATTTAACCATACTTCCCAACCTAAACCCCAAGCACCTAAAGTTGGGTTTTCCCAGTTATCTTCCACGAAACGGATGTCGTTTTGTGTTGGATCAAAACCGAGCATTTCAAGGGAACCTAAATAGAGTTCTTGAATGTTATCTGGAGACGGTTTAATCACCACTTGGAATTGATAGTAATGTTGTAAACGGTTTGGGTTTTCGCCATAGCGACCATCGGTCGGACGACGTGAAGGTTGCACATAAGCAAATGCCATTGGCTCTGGGCCTAATGCGCGTAATGCAGTCATTGGGTGAGAAGTACCTGCGCCTACTTCCATATCAAAGGGTTGCACAACGGTACAGCCTTGATTTGCCCAATATTCTTGCAAGGCTAAAATCATGCCTTGGAATGTTTTTACGTTGAATTTTGTACTCATAATTTTTTTAATAACAATGTGATGAAAAATACAGGCATTATACTTGAAACTATAAGGCGGATAAAGGCGAAAAAGTGCGGTCAGAAAAATCCCTAAATTTTTTATTTCTCTTAAATTTCATTCATTTTGATGATGAGTTATTTTCATCGCCAGAAGTTTGCTTGCCAAGCCTCTAATGTGTAAACTGCTAGCGTTTTTATACGGACTTTTATCCTAGGGATTTTACAATGAAAAAAAATGTGATTACTTCAGCGATTTTATTAGCGATTCCAGCATTAGCGAGCGCTGAAGACGTGGCGAAATTGGATGTGATTAACGTCTATTCTGCCTCAGCCACACCAACTAGCCTTCATCAAACGGCTTCATCTGTTACCGTTTTAACCGAAAAAGATTTTGCACAGCGTGGTGAAACTTATGTCAGTGATGTGTTGAAAACTGTACCGAGTTTAGCTGTTAGCGCGTCGGGTGGTCGTGGTACATTAACTAATGTATTCTTACGTGGTGCAGATGCAAACCACACTGCCGTAATTATTGATGGCGTGAAAGTGAACCCTGTTTCTGGTTATGGCTTTGATTTCGGTGGCTTAGCATTAAGCAATATTGACCGTATTGAAGTATTACGCGGCGAGCAATCTGCCCTTTGGGGAAGTGACGCCATGGGTGGTGTGATTTATATCACCACAAAGAAAGGCTTAGAAAAAGGCAAAACCTTCAACGTCGATTACGATTTTGGCACAGGCTCTAATCGTACGGTAGATGGTTCATTAACCCTTTCAGGCACAAATAACCATTTCTATTATGCTTTACATGGTGACAGTCACCACACCAAAGGTATTTCAGCACTCAGCAAAAACCGCTTTAACTACACGGCCCAAGATGGCACAGCAGTCAGCACAGGCGGCTCAAGCGAACGCGATAAATTCCATCGTGATAACGCTTCTCTTCGTTTCGGCTATGACGATAACCAAAAAGGTTTCGACTTCTTAACCTCTCACAGCAGCCAAACGGCTCACTTTGATAACAGTGCAACAGATGAAAAAGGCCACTACACTCGCACACGTGACACCTTATTCAAACTAAGTGGTTTCTTAGGTAATGACGATCAATTGCTTAAACACAAAGTTGGAGTAAGCCATCTCAAAACTGATAGCGATACTGTTGGCTACACATCGGCTTACGATGCGAAAAAACTCAACGCAAACTATCAATTAGACGTCAATTTTGATCGTGAAGGCACTCTCACGCAAGGTTTAAGCTTTTTAACTGACTATCAAAAAACAGATTTCAACTCGTCTTATTTCAATAATGCAGGCAATAAAAAACTTGTTGAGAAAAGCTTAGCGGCAGAATATCGTTTATTGCACGATGCAGATCATAGTTTAAATATTAGTGGTCGTTACACTGACAGCTCTGAATACGAAAATTCATGGACGGGCCGTATCGCCGGCGCTTACCGTTTACACAATAATGTGAAAGCACACGCAAGTTTCGGTTCAGCGATTCAAAACCCGACGATCACTGAATATTACGGTTACAACGCACGCTATATCGGCAACCCAAATTTACAACCTGAGAAAAGTTTAGGTGGCGATGTTGGCTTCTTATTTGAAACTAATGACAACCGCCACAGCTTTGATGTGACTTATTTTGCTCGCAACGTGAAAAACGCGATTAGCAGTGAAGTAATCAACTTTACCACTTATGCAAGCCGTGCCGTAAACCTTGAAGGTAAGAGCAAAGTGAAAGGTGTTGAAGTGGCTTACAACGGTAAAATCACCGATGCATTAACCGCTTATGCGAACTACACCTACACGCAAACCCGAGACAGCAAAGGCGCTGAATTAGCACGTCGTCCAAAACATTTGGCTAACGCCGGCTTAGCATACCAAATCACTGAAAAATTGGGCGCAGATGTAAATGTCTCTTACACAGGCAAACGCATGGATACCTACTATTCACCAACCTACAGCACGCATAAAGTGAAATTGCCATCTTACACCTTGGCAAACTTAGGCGTGAACTATAAAGTAGCGGATAGCTTGACGATTTATGCGAACCTTAACAACGTATTCAATAAAAAATATGAAAACGTACTTGGCTATGGTCAAGAAGGACGTAATGTTTACGTTGGGTTAAAAGGATCGTTCTAATTATTACCCACTAATAAGGGCGTGCTTAGCACGCCTTTTTACATTCTTAATGGCGTAGCGTATCATTATCTATATGCAAAAAACTCGCTTAATTTTAACCGCACTTTTCCTTCCGTTTACCGCTCAGGCTTCGGAACAATTTGTCTCGCTTACGCTTTGCAGTGACAGACTGCTTATTGAACTGGCAGAGCCTTCTCAAATTGCTGCGCAGTCACCTTATTCAAAAAATCCGTTGATGATGTTAGACAAAATCAATATCGACAAACCTGTTCTAGAACCACAATTAACGGAGTTATTGCCCTATTTGGATAAAACAATTCTGATTAACGAAACCTTTTATCCACAATTAGTCGCTGAGCTGAAAAAACTTAGTGTGAAGATTATTCCCATTAACGACAGCCCACAAACGCCTGATGAATTGTTTGCACTGATTTTAGATTTAGGCAAACAACTGGGTAATGAGCAAAAGGCGGCAGATTTAGTAACAAAACTCAAATCGCAAAACTTTAACTTAAATCGACCGCTTACTGATACACTGATTTTGTCGGAAACAGGTGTGGTAGAGAGTTATTACCCACAATATCCTGTACTGTTAAATTTACTCGGATTAACGCCACTAAAAACACCACTTACCGCACAAAATTTCTCATTAGAAAAAGTGATTTTAACCCAACCGAATGTGCTCATTTCACTGACCGACAAACAAGGTTACAATGCACAAGCTGAATTACTGCACCACCCTATGTTGCAAGATTTTTTCAAAAATCAACCGCTTGTCAGCATCCCGATGAAATATACCTATTGCTTTGATCATGGCGTGTGGCAAGGGGCAGAGAAGATTTATCAGCAGTTAAAATAATGTAGCTGACAAATCTCCCCTAACCCCTCTTTGCTAAAGAGGGGGATTTCATTATTAAATTAACCCTAGATGGCATATTTATATGTCTTTATGTATAAATGATTAGAATAAAACATCAGAATTATAAATCCCGACACTATAATCCCCCTCTTTAGCAAAGAGGGGTTAGGGGAGATTTGACAAAATCAAATTAACAAATGATATTTGAATTACATAGGAAATTGATCATTGACCAAAACACTAAAATTAAATACTGCACTTTTCTTCGCGTTGCTGTTGATTAGCGGGTTTGCGATTTATCATCAGCTAGGCGATTTTGCCCATCTCAAAAATGCGGATGGCGTGCTCACCGATATGCGCTCAATTGTGCTGTGGGATATTCGTTTTCCACGCATTGGTTTAGCTTTATTGACTGGCGCTAGCCTAGCGATTGCCGGCAATGCGATGCAAGGTATTTTTCAAAATCCATTAGCGAGTCCGGGCTTACTTGGCAGTAGCTCTGGTGCTACGGCTGCTAGTGTATTTATCCTTTATTATTTTGCCGTGCCATTTTCACTGCTCTTAGCCGGTGGTGTGATTGGTGCGCTTTTAAGTTTTTTCATCGTGTATTTGATCGCCAAAAACTACGGTACCACGATGATGATTCTAAGCGGCTTAGCCGTCAATATGTTGCTTGGTTCAGCGATTGCATTATTGCTTTCCAACGCGGAAAGCCCATGGGCATTAGCTGAACTTTATCGTTGGCTACAAGGATCATTGATGTGGGCGAAATTAGATACCCTGCTTATTTCACTCCCTATTGTTCTGGTAGGGATTTTCTGCTTATACCACACTCGCCGATACTTAGATTTACTCACCTTTGGTGAAGAAACGGCGAGCACCATGGGCGTGGATCCGAAACGTAGTTTTTTCATCAATACCTTTGGTGTGGCTTTATTAGTGGGCGCAACCATCCCACAAACCGGCACCATCGGCTTTATCGGCTTAATCGCACCACACTTCGCCCGTATCTTACTGAAAGCTCGCCCATCACAGCTTTACCTTACCAGTGCGTTAATTGGGGCTTTACTGCTCTTATTGGCTGATTTGGCAATTTTATATATCCCACTGTTTTCCCATATTTACATCGGCACATTGACCGCACTTATCGGTGCCCCTTGCTTGATTTGGATGTTATTAACGCAACAGAGAAAAATCTATGATTAGAATTGAAAAAGTCACCCAATCCTATTGCTTAAATGACATCAACTGTACGCTTCCATCAGGTAAATTGATTGGCATTATGGGCGCCAATGGTGCGGGAAAATCTACCTTATTAAAAACCATTGCGGGTATCTTGCCCCTCAAACAAGGGGAGATTTGGTTCGATAATCAACCATTAAGCAAAATGAATGCTCCCGAAAAAAGCCAATACATTGCTTATCTTGCACAAAATACGCAAATTCATTGGGATTTATCCGTTTATGATGTGATTGCATTAGGTTTAGCTACGCCCTTATCAAAAGAAAAAGAGCGGTCAAAAATTCAAGCGTTTTCAGAAAAATTTGCGGTAACGCATTTACTCAATAAGCCATTTCAACAACTTTCTGGTGGCGAAAAAGCACGCGTACAACTCACTCGTTGCTGTATTAAAGAATCCCCTGTTTTATTGGTCGATGAGCCGATTGCACCACTCGACCCTTATTATCAAATTGATATGATGGAACAGCTTAAATCACTCACACCACAACACACATGCATCGTCGCAATTCATCACCTTTCATTGGCTTATCAATTTTGTGATGAAATTATTCTATTAGAACAAGGCAAATTGTTAGCTGTCGGTGAAACGAAAGCTGTATTAAATTCGGAAAATTTGGCGAAAGCCTTTCATATTCGGGCTGAAATTGATCCTCTGGAAAAGACTATCTCAAAAATTGAAAAGCAATAAAATAAAAGCACTTAGCGATTCACTAAGTGCTTTTTTTATAGAAATGAATTACGGTTGAATTTCTGAATCTACAAAGAAATAAGCAATTTCTCGTTTTGCGCTTTCAACGCTATCAGAACCATGAACAGAGTTTTCACGCTGATTTAACGCAAAGTCTTTACGGATAGTACCTTCTGCCGCCTCCGCCGGATTCGTTGCGCCAATCAAAGTGCGGTAATCTTTCACGGCATTTTCTTTTTCCAATACAGAAACCACTATCGGACCAGAGAGCATATATTCCACCAACGGCTCAAAAAATGGTTTACCTTGGTGTTCTGCATAGAAACCTTCGGCTTGTTCTTTGGTTAATTGCACCATTTTAAGTGCAACAACACGGAATCCCTGTGATTCAAAACGCCCTAAAATAGCACCAATTAAATGACGTTTTACAGCATCGGGTTTGATAATTGAAAAAGTACGTTCTGTCATAAAATCCTACTTAACTTGCTTTCGTTACTAATAAATTTGCTAAAGTTTTCACACCGATTCCTGTTGCACCGACCGCCCATAAATCACTACCTGATTTACGATAAGTGGCCGAACAATCAATATGCAACCACCGTTGTTGATAGTTTTTCACAAAATACGATAAAAATGCTGTTGCAGTACTTGCGCCCGCGACAACTGGCGCTGTGCCTGTATTTGCAATATCCGCAAAAGAAGACGTGATTTGACTACGATGGAAATCCTCAAAAGGCAAACGCCAGAACGGTTCATTTTCTTCTTTCGCCGCTTGGAATAAGCTATTTACCAACGCATCATCCATAGAAAGCACACTGTGGTAATCATTACCCACTGCTACTTTCGCCGCACCAGTTAAAGTTGCACAATCGACAATAAATTGTGGGTTTTGACTATCGGCTTCAATTAAACCGTCTGCTAATACTAAACGCCCTTCCGCATCAGTATTTAAAATCTCAGCGGTTACACCATTTTTATAGGTGATGATATCACCCAATTTAAACGCATTACCGCTCACCAGGTTTTCTGCACAGCATAAATAGAGTTTTACTCGTTGATTTAAACCGTGCGCAATAGCAAACCCTAACGCACCTGTTAATAACGCAGCGCCCCCCATATCGGTACGCATAGTACTCATACCATCACTTGGTTTGATGCTGTAACCACCACTATCAAAAGTAATACCTTTACCCACTAAACACGCTAATACGGGCGAATTTGGATCATTAGTCGGGTTAAAATCTAATTGCAACATAGCTGGTGGATTAATAGAACCACGACCCACCGTAAAGATCCCGTGATAGCCTTGCTCTTTTAACGCTTCACCAGAAATGATTTGAAAACTGACCGCACTTTTATCAGCATAATTTTCGGCTTGTTTAGAAATAAACTCAGCCGCGCGTTCAGCTAATTTAACCGGAGTAAGGGTTTGTGCCGGTTCATTAATAATTCCACGCACAAAATCACCACATTCAATACGGGCTAATAATTCATCTTGTGGCTCATCATCTAAATGAGGAAATTCAATCGAATAATCTTGCTTCGCCGAGTAAAAACCTTGATAAAATGCCCAGCAATTTTCTAATTCCCATGCATCCCCCACAAGCTCAACGTCTTTAATGCCCTGTCCACGTAACTTACGTGCGGCTTTTTGAACTAAAACAAGGTTCGATTTTTCATTATCTTTAAGATGAATAACGGCTTGATCTTGATTAAAACTTAAAATGGCATTTTTGCCCCAACTCTCCGAAGCGGGAGTAGTTGATAATGTAATTTGCATGTGGTTGTTCTCCTTTATTTATTGTATAAGTTACTTTGCTAATAAGCTCCGGTCTTCTTCCATACAACTTTCAATGTTTTAAATAGAATCACGATATCATTCCATAAAGACCAGTTCTTTGCATACCAAGTATCAAAATAGACGCGAGTATCATAGCTTACGTTATTTCGTCCACTAACTTGCCACAAACCTGTCATTCCAGGTTTAGCCATAAGGTAATAATCCACATCTTCTTGATAATAAGGTAATTCCTCTTTTACAATTGGGCGTGGGCCAACTAAACTCATCTCCCCTTTAAGTACATTCCAAAGTTGCGGTAGTTCATCTAGGCTTCTCGCTCTTAACCATCTGCCTATTGGTGTAATGCGTGGATCATCTTTAAGTTTGAAGTCTTTTTCCCATTCCAATCTAGCACTTTCATCCGTTGCTAAAATTCTTTCTAAAACTTCGTCAGAGTTATTTACCATAGTTCTAAACTTCAAGCATTTGAATTCCTTTTTATTTTGACCAATTCTTGAATGCTCATAAATTAGTTTTCCACCATCTTTCTTAATAAGAAAATACAATGGGATACATAATGGGAATAAGAAAAGAATAAGAAAAGAGGCCCCCAATATATCAAAGACTCTTTTAATAAATCGAGAAGATCGTTTTGCTAAGTTATTATTTACTCGAAACAGAACCATTTCATGGCTAAATAGAAAAGACATATCCGTACCATAAAGCGGAATACCTCGAAAATCAGGAATAACTGAGATAGAACGACAACCTTTTCGAATTAAATAACGCAACCAGAAATCCTGCTTTACTTTATTTTCCTCATCTATAGCAAGAATAAACTGTGTAAATTCTGGAGATACCAGTTTGATCAGCAACTCAGGATTATGGCGCATAACTGGCACCCCCTCAATGAACTCTGATTTATATTCTTCAGTATTTATAAACAATTTAATATTAAACCCTAAATATGGCTCATTATTTAACGCATCAAATACTTCTTTCGCATTCTTACCATTGCCAATAATAATGGTTTCTTTCAAATACCACCCTAATTTAATAAGTAAATTTTTGGTTAAAACTCGTCCAAAGGGCACTAAAGTAAAAACCAAAAGCCAAGTTACAGACCAAAAATAGCGAGAAACATAAAGACGGGAAAAAGCAACTATAGCTAATTCAATAACAAAAATAATCAATAATGTTCTAAATATCTCTTTTAACTCAAACCAAAATGGCTTGCGATAGGTATAATGACGCAGACGAATCCAAAACCAAATAACACAACAGCTTCCCATAATACAATGTATTAGAATAAAAGAGGAAAGCTGCTCTAAGGGAAAATATCGATAATCCCCCCCACTAATTTCAAGCAAAAAGAAAGATGATAAAAAAATAGAAATCCCAAAAGAAAAAAAATCTATAGAAATTTGAAAAAACTTAATGAAATTGGCTCTATTCATATTACTTATCCCAATATCCTTTATGCATACTAAGTGCCTTACACCACTTATAAGGTAACATATAGTAATAATAACCTAATTTAAAACCAATTAATTTAGCCAATGTAGATAGTATTGCCTTAGGAATTAAAAGTGGTGACTTTATAGACAAAAACTTTAATTCTGATAGTACAAACCTTTTCCCCTCAGAAGCAACCCTACCAAATTTTTGTTGAATCCATTGCTGTTCTTGCTGAAATACACCCGTATCAAAATAACGTTGGAATTCTTGTTTTAGTGTATAGTTATGACTGTGAAATACTGTTGCCTCAGCACAGTAAGCAACTTTATATCCCGATAAAATCATTTTTGCCGTCAAATACATATCTTCCGCTAAAATAGTGTTATCCGGGAATCCACCTAATTCCTCAAAAACTGATAGACGATAGGCAGCAAAGGAATTTGACATAAATGCTGCTTTTATTCCAAGTGTTGGAATATCTACCTGTGATTTAACTTTTGATTCAGGCGGATAATTAAAATAGCGGGCATGAGTGGCTAACATTGTTGCATTATGATGTGGTAACTGTCGACCACAAACAGCGGCCACCTTAGAATCTACAAAGGGAGAGAGTAAATTTGCTAACGAATCTGGCGATGCTAAAATTGCATCTTGAGTCATAAACACCACTACATCAGTAAAACTTTTGCCAAATTCAACCGCTTGATTACGCGTTCTACCATGGTTAAAGATGGATTGCGGAATAGAATAGACTGAAAATCCTGCTTCTTCCGCTAGTTTTACCGTATTATCAGAAGAAGAAGAATCAATCACAATTACTTTATCAGCTTTTAAGGATTGGGATTGATAAGCGGTGATCCAATCTTGCCATTGATTACCTGCATTACAAGTTGGTACACACAATACAAATTGAAGAGCGGTCATTTTTCTGCCTTATTTTACCAAAAGTGATAATAGCCACTGCTTTAACTTTGGCACACTTTGATACTCTCTTTTTGAAGAGGGAGGCAAACAATGTGGTTTGCCATATTGTGTAGCAAATTGTTCAAACATTTTAACTTGCCGAATTGCTTGACGAATATTTTTCCAGTATGACTTAAATCGAATAAAATAATAAAATAGGCGCAATTTATGGTTAAACACCCCCACTTGATTTTGGCAATGTTGACGATAATCTAGTAAAGGCTTATCTATAAATTGTGTTTCACCATAATAACGCGCTAACAGTGCCAACCACCAATCGTGCATATAAAGTTCAGAAAGTTGAGTATAAGATAAAGAATCTAGTGCTAGATTACGTAAGGCACGATTGATCATACAGGCTGCGCCTTGCACACAGTTTTTATACAAAATCGAATCATCATTTAAGCATTTCGCACTTAAAGCCTGATAAGTAAAAAAACTTGGCGAAATTTCATTATTTTGTTCATCAATCAAACGCGCGTCACTAAAGATGAGCGCTGGAATAGCATTATTTTTCTGCTTGGCAATTTTAGCAAATTCACCCACTTTATTTATATGCCAAATATCATCTTGATCTGCTAAAAAGGTAAAATCTGCTTCACTATATTTTAGTGCAAATAAAAAATTAGCAATCACCCCTTTTCTCTGACCTTGCACAATGTTATAAGCAGTAAAATTAGCATTAGCAAAGGTATTTCTGACAATAAAAATCGTCTCATCACAAGATCCATCATCAGACACAATAATTTTTTGTGGCAAAATGGCTTGTGATAAAATACTTTCTAATTGTGAGGATATAAAAGATGCACCGTTGAAGGTGCATACAATTACGTCATATTTAAATGCTTTATCCATATGATTCTTTTTTTCGATAAAAGAGTAAATTATTTAGTTTTTCTGTTATGTAATTAACTAATGGATAGACTAAGTAACCATAGAAAAAACTTAATGTTATTACAGTTATTAATATAGAAAATTTCACAAAATTATTTGAGTGAGCGACATCAAATGCACTATAAAAAAGTAATAAAATTTGATGATGAACTAAAAATGCTAGAAAGCTGTAACGAGATAGCTGGCTAAATAGTTCCCTCATATATTTAGGAATAAAAATTATATCAAATACGCTAGATATAATAACAAAGAAAGAAATTCCAACCATAATAAGCACAAAGTGATATGGTATTTTATCTAGTAAAATTGATGTATTTACTAGGATAGCTAGAGCAACAACTGTCAAGATTCCTCTTAGTAACTTGTCTTTTCTAATATTTTGAGCAAAACAAATACCAAAAAAGAACTCTGGTAATCGCATCAGAGGGTTTATTGGTTCCCACATTTCAAATATAGCCCCATATTTTATATGCAAAGAAACAACTAATCCTATTAAAATGAGAAATGATAACAAAGGCTTTTTTAAACCATATAGAAATAAGAATGGAAAAAATATATATGTTATTAACATATATCCAGTATACCATTCACCAACCAAGTAGAAAGTAGGAAACTTATAAAGGAATAGTCCATCTAAACCGATTATTGTTAACAAGAACCTAATACCTGGAACACCTTCACCTATTGGCTTACTCAATAATATAAATAATAACGCAACAGCAGCATAACTAAGCCAATACGAAGGATAAATAGCTAGAAATCGCTTTCTTATATAAGAGGTCAGAGAAAAATTTTCTTTAGCTGACAGCCCCAAACCAAAACCAGAAGATATAATAAAGAGAGATACTGCGATATCTCCGACATTCATTCCTAAAAATTTTAGTCCAAAAAATAACGGGGCATTATTATCTGCATAAAAAGAATGCATATCCAAATGAAATAACATTACAGCAATGCAAGAAATAACTTTAATAAAATCAATATAGAAAAATTTTTCCTTCATAAATTTCTACCTATTTTTTCCCCCACACAGCCATGGAATCATAAGGGCGAGCAGGGAAAACATTATATTTAGGCTTAATTTTCAGGTTATGTACTGCAATAAACTCTTCTACTGCTGTTCTCAAGCTCTTTGGTTTACCTGAGCAACAGTTAAATATACCAGACTGTTTGCTTGAAATTCTTTCTTCTATTTGTGCCGAAAGCTCTTCAATATCAATGAAATCATAAAGCATTTCACCACTATTCAATGGAAAAAACTCTTGTCCTTCATCTTCAGCCTTTAAGATCTTCGTAAAAATAGAATTACTAAAACGATCATCTCCTGTAATATAGTAAAAGCGTAACCACTGCAAATTTAATTCAGGCGTTACACTAGCAAAATCAAACATTGCTTGGCGTAAGAAGTTTTTTGCAATTCCATAAGGATTTCTAGGATTACAAGGTGTATTTTCATCAATAGGCCCGATAAAGTATCCGACCTCATGCATTGTACCTGCAACAGAGATATTTTTTATACCTAATTCTGCCATAGATGTAAGAAATTCATAATGTTTCATCACATTAGCTAAATGAGAAGGATCTCGATGATTAAACCCTGCTTGCCAAGCCAAATGCAATAAACATTCTGCATCTTTCACTAAGTCACATTTTTTATCTTGAGATAAAGCGAAGATATTCCCATAAAATAAGCTTGCTCCATCTAAAAAATGATGGGGTGTTTCTCCATCAAAAAGCATTGCTGTGACTTGATGTCCTTTATCTAATAAACCTCTTACGACATTTCTACCGATATAACCATTGGCTCCCGTTACAATAATATTCATTGAATTAATGTCCTCTTAATTTATGATAATAGTGTCTCAATTTTCTATATGGCATACGTGTTACTTTGGATAATTTAGGATAATTACCTAATACATGATTTTTTAATAGGCGAACCACATTAATTATAAAATAACGGCTAATATTTGGATTTCCAGATGAAATATTATTTCCTACCATATATTTAGCATTATGAGCCAGACTAATTTGATATGGAATGTCTCCATTAGAAAGATTACTTACTAATCTCTGCATTTTATATTCTAACTTAGTGTAATTAAGCTCCATCATTTCTGACGACATAATGTTACATGCTAAGTAACCAGCATCATGAGCAGTATAAGCTAATAAGCGCTCTAATACATGAGCCAACGAACCATCGTAATGCATTGGTTCTTTATTAAAATCTTCAAACTTCCAGTTATATTCAAAAAGCTTACGCAATGCTTTTGGTCTAAACCAGAACATGGTACCGTATGCAGCAAATGGAGATATATCGTCAAAAGGCACATTAATATTTAGTTTTTTGGCTATCTCTAAGCAAAGAGGTTTATTACTATACCAAGCATGCCCAAGAGTTGGATATCCAATATGAACCATTGAAGGCATTGCAAAACCTATGTTTTTATTATTATCTAGATAATTAAGCAACTTAGATACATATGCTTTATCCTTCAATAAATTTAAATACATCATTTCCTTAAAATGTTTCGCCATGTTATAACCATTTTGAGGAGATTTTTTTGAATGTAAACGACAGACCCAATCATAATCACTATTCATAATATCATCTTTACAACTAATAAATAGTGAAGACATATCTCGTCCTCTATTTTGCTCAGTTACAATCACCTTAATATTATTCGTATTTATTGTTTCCAATATAGGAGAAGATAAGATCTCTTCTCTTTGCTCTTTACTTGATGTCGTAATAAGCAAATCATATTTGCAAGGTATATTCTCGGTATAAAATAATATCTCTTCAAGCATATCTGCATAGAATATATGTGCAACCACAAGAATTTTCAAATTCTCTCTAAGTTTTACAGTATTTAAAGAATCAAATACTTTTAATAAAGTCATATTAGTTGCAATATCTTTAGGTTTTGATGTTCTTAAGATATTTTTGATTATCAGCTCTATCGGATATTCTGATTCTTCTTGAATGTATTCTATGGCTCTTCTTAAAAATAAGCATTCTCTATCATGATGTAATGGGTCATGAAAAAAAGGTCTTCTCTTTAAGATAGGAGAACGAGATTTACTAAATGTATCATCAATTTCATAGAATGTTGGATATTTACTACCAAAAACATCAGAATCTACATAAACAGCATAACTATACCCTTTAGAGTAGAAATGATGTGTAAATCTAGACTCATGCATTAACACTGAGTCTGTATATGAATGGATCATTGGCATATTTTTCCAATAATGCTCAAATTCATGTGAATTTAACATATTCTTTCTGACTGCAATAAAATGCGATTGAATATGCTTATGTAAAACACCTGTACCGGTAAACGGATTAGGTTGGACCTTTCCATGATCCGATATTCCCCAGAAATCAACATTTTGCTTTTCTGACCACTCAAATAATTCTGAGAATGGGAAAATAGGTGCAAAGAAAGTATAATTTAATAGAATAAGTTCATCATATTCAGCTAGTTTATCAAAGCCAATTTTCTCAATTGCCTCTTTATATCCCCAAACATCAAATCCAATATTTTCTCGGCACATAATGTAATCTGTGCAATGTTGAATTTTTTTACGTGACTCAGCTGTTAAATCTGAATTTGAAACAAACCAAATGTCTTGGACAAACTCTTTTAGTTTTTCTAGTTTATACGGGATATAATCATCTACGATTCCATCGTGATCATAGAATAAATAAATTGCTAATCTTTTCATTTTTTTCCTTAGATTTAGTTATTAACCATAGAAGATATATATTCTTGAGAAACAGAATGAGTTTCTCCTATAGCCCTTACTTCACCATTATCAATCCAGATAGCTTTAGAGCATAACTCTTTAACTTGCTCAATTGAATGAGATACAAACAATAATGTTGTGCCATTGCTCAACAAATGTTCCATTCTCTCTTTACACTTTTGTTGAAAGGCAAAATCGCCTACGGCTAATACTTCATCAACAATCAAAATATCGGGTTTCTGCACTGTTGCAATAGCAAATCCTAATCTAGCAGACATACCTGAAGAAAAATTCTTAATAGGAACATCAATAAAATCATTTAATTCTGCAAAGTCAACAATCTCTTGGAAATGAGATTCAATAAATCTTTTACTATAGCCTAATAATGCCCCATTAAGAAAAATATTCTCTCTTGCTGTCAATTCCGGATCAAAACCAGCTCCTAATTCAATTAATGGTGAAATAGAACCATTGACTGTTACATTTCCTTGGTAAGGTCTGATAATTCCTGAAATTAATTTAAGTAAAGTAGATTTTCCTGAACCATTCTTCCCAATTAATCCCCAAGACTCCCCTCGTTTTACAGTAAAATTAATATTTTTAAGTGCCAAGAACTCTTGAAACATTAGCTCTCGTTTTAACATCTTAATAATATATTCTTTTAAACCACTAATACTTTCAGCTGATTTATTAAATCTTACTGTAGCATTTTTTACTTCGATCACTATATCATTCATAATTATTTAGATATAAAGTATAAATTCATTTTCTTTACGATTGAAAAACCAAATACCGACTAATAATAGAATTATCGATATAATAAAACCTTGAGATAAAGACTCCATTGACAAACTCTGCCCATTTAGAATTACATTTCTAAACTGCTCAACATAATTCACCATAGGATTAAGGTTATCATACCACCAACGATATTCTTGAGAAATAATAGACACAGGATAAATTATAGGGGTTAAATACATCCAAATAGAAGTAAAAACACCCCATAAATATTGAATATCTCTAAAAAATACAGTTGAAGCCGATAAAATGAATCCTAATCCTAAACTAAAAATATAAAGCTCTAAGAAAATTATGGGAACCCATAAAACATTCAATGTAATTTCTACTTGGGTAAAAATCATCACAAGAATTAGGGCTATCATTGCAAACAGCATATTAACTAATGAGCTTGTTATTTTAGATAAAACAAAAATATACTTTGGTACATATGTCTTTTTAATTAAAGAAGCATTATGAACAATAGCTGTGACTGAACTAGAGGTTGCCTCTGAAACAAAACCAAAAATTAATTGTCCTGTAAGCAGATAGGCTGAAAAATTAGGAATATCGAATTTAAATAAGTTTGAAAAAACTACTGTTAATACAATCATCATTAACAAAGGATTTAAAATACTCCAAATATAGCCTAAATAACTTCTTCTATATTTTAGTTTTATATCCTTAAGGACCAACTGCTTCAATAATTCGATATATTTAATTTGATTTACAAATGATTTCATAAGCAATATCTTATTTAAATTTCACAGCATCCTTTAAAATTTTTCCAGCTAAATCTTTTGCTGACAAACTCGGTTCGCTCTCTAAAAGCCATTCAATACCGACGGTCTCATCATTCCAAATTAAGGAATGCTCTGCTTTAGGATTATAGTAATCAGTACATTTATAAGTAAATTCAGCTTCATCAGTTAAAACATAAAAGCCATGTGCAAACCCTTCAGGTACCCAAAGCTGACGTTTATTTTCAGCAGATAAAATTTCACCTACCCATTGTCCAAATGTAGGAGAGAATTCCCGCATATCAACGGCAACATCAAATACAGCTCCAGATACTACACGCACTAATTTACCTTGTGTATTTTCAGTTTGATAATGTAATCCACGTAATACTCCTTTTACCGATTTTGAATGATTTTCTTGTACAAAAGTACGATCTGCTACATTTTGTTTAAACCATTCATCACGGAAGGTTTCCATAAAGAAACCACGTTCATCACCGAATACTTGAGGTTCTAATAATTTTACATCGGGAATTTTAGTATCAATAACTTTCATTATGAATCCTTATATTTTCTTATTCTGCATAAGCCTTAATATTTTTTAATGCTTTTTGCCAATCACTTGGTTTAACTCCAAACGCTTGCTGAATTTTAGTTAAATCTAAGCAAGTATTGGCTGGACGTTTAGCCTGGGTTGGATAATCCGCAGTCGTAATCTCATTTACAAAAGGAACTTTCTCTAACACATTTTGCGAAACAGCCTCAGCCAAAATAGCTTTAGCAAAATCACACCAACTAACATATGGCACTCCACTAAAATGATAAATGCCATATTCGATACTTTCGCCTCTAATAATTTTTTCGGCAATCTGAACTAATGTACTAGCAATATCTCCAGCATAAGTTGGCCCACCAATTTGATCCGCAACAACGTTTAATGTATCGTGTTTTTTGGCTAAGCGAAGCATAGTTTTCACAAAATTATTGCCATGTTCGCCAAAAACCCAAGAAGTACGTAAAATGATCACTCTTGAAACAAGGGAAAGAAGCACCTTATCTCCCTCTGCCTTACTTTTGCCATAAGCACTTAAGGGACAAGTAATATCGGTTTCTGTATATTTACCTTTTTTATATCCATCAAATACATAATCAGTAGATATATGCAAGATAGTTGCATTAACTCTATTTGCAGCCTCAGCTAAATATTTTAACCCTTTGACATTAACATCATGAACTAGTGACTCTTCAGTTTCAGCTCTATCCACATGAGTGTAAGCTGCCCCATTAATAATAATATTCGGCTTAAACGAATCAACCAAAGACAGTACAGCATTTTTATTCGTGATATCAAGCTCGTTATGTTTTAAAGCTAATATATCATGACCGTTTTCAAGCCTTAACCTTTGTGTCAAAGCAAAACCTATTTGTCCATTTGCCCCTGTGATTAGGAATTTTGCCACACTATTTTTTTTCCTTAATTATTCTAAGCAAGTATTGACCATACTCATTTTTTGCCATTGGTTTTGCTAATTTTTCCACCTGTTCAGAAGTGAGCCAACCATTACGCCATGCTATTTCTTCTAAACATGCTACTTGCAAACCTTGCACCTTTTCAATGGTACGAACAAATGAAGCCGCCTCATGTAAACTTTCGTGTGTACCAGTATCTAACCATGCAAAACCACGTCCGAGCAATTGCACGTTGAGTGAGCCATCGTTTAAATACATTTCGTTAAGAGTAGTAATCTCTAATTCTCCACGAGCAGAGGGCTTGACTTGTTTTGCAAATTCTACCACACGGTTATCATAAAAATATAAACCTGTTACAGCATAGTTTGATTTTGGTTCAACTGGTTTTTCTTCAATCGAAACCGCTTTGAAGTTTTCATCAAATTCAACTACACCAAAGCGCTCAGGATCTTTCACTAAATATCCAAACACTGTTGCACCGTGGGGCTGTTTAACTGCCTCTTGCAACATTTGACTGAAGTGTTGACCGTAGAAAATGTTATCACCCAGTACTAAGCAACAACTATCACCATTAATAAACTCTTCACCGATAAGAAATGCTTGAGCTAAACCATCTGGGCTTGGTTGAATTGCGTATTGTAAATTCACACCGAAATCTGAACCATCACCTAATAAGCGTTTGAAACTTTCATTATCTTCAGGGGTAGTAATAATAAGAACATCTCGAATACCCGCTAACATTAATACTGAAAGTGGATAGTAAATCATCGGTTTATCATAAACAGGCAAAAGTTGTTTAGATACACCTCGAGTAATAGGATAGAGGCGAGTACCGGAACCGCCTGCAAGAATAATACCTTTCATAAGGAGACCTTTAAAAGAGCGGGTAGATTCTCTTAAATTTTTATAAATTATTAGAAAACTTCACCGCTTGTTAATAATTAGTTACCTAAACGTTCACGGTTATATGAGCCATCTAATACACGACTCCACCATTTTTTGTTATTTAAATACCATTCTACTGTTTTGCGAATACCTGATTCAAAAGTTTCTTGTGGCTTCCAACCTAATTCTCGGCCAATTTTAGCTGCATCAATCGCATAGCGTACATCGTGGCCAGGACGATCTTTCACATAAGTAATGAGATCTTCATATTTTGCTACACCTTCTGGTTTGTTTGGCACTAACTCTTCTAATAAACTGCAAATAGTACGTACTACATCAATATTTGCTTTCTCATTATGCCCACCAATATTGTATGTTTCACCTACCTTACCTTCTGTTACGACTTTATATAATGCACGCGCATGATCTTCTACAAATAACCAGTCACGAATTTGTTGACCATTTCCATAAACTGGTAATGGCTTTCCATCTAGTGCATTTAAAATCATTAATGGAATAAGTTTTTCAGGGAAATGAAATGGACCATAGTTATTTGAACAGTTAGTCACAATTGTTGGTAAACCATAAGTACGCAACCATGCGCGAACTAAGTGATCGCTAGAGGCTTTAGATGCTGAATAAGGACTGCTAGGTGCATAAGGTGTAGTTTCAGTAAACAAATCATCTGTTCCTTCTAAATCACCATATACCTCATCTGTTGAAATGTGATGAAAACGAAATGCTGCTTTTCTCTCATCATTTAAAGAATTCCAATAAGCTCGAGCTGCTTCTAATAGCGTGTAAGTACCTACTATATTTGTTTCGATAAAAGCTGCTGGTCCATCAATAGAACGGTCAACATGACTTTCTGCCGCTAAATGCATTACAGCATCAGGTTGATGATGTTCAAATACACGTGCCAATGCTTTTGCATCACAAATATCCACTTGTTCAAATGCATAGCGTGGATTATTTTCTACGGATTCTAAAGATTCTAAATTACCTGCATAAGTTAATTTATCAACATTTACCACGTTATCTTGCGTGTTTTCAATAATGTGGCGAACAACTGCAGAGCCAATAAAACCAGCACCACCAGTAACCAAAATTGTTTTGCTCATTTTCATCCTCTTGGTTATTTAACAAATAAAACATTACCCTGTATTCTATTTGAAATAATACTATTTCACAATTAAAGAATACAATACTTATGAAAAAAGTGCGGTCATTTTTGACCGCACTTTCCCTGTTAAACACTAGAATTCCGCTGTTTGTTACTAAGCATAATACATCTCAAACTCAACCGGATGTGGTGTCATATTTAAACGTTCTACCTCTTTACGTTTGATATTAATAAATGCTTCGATAAAGTCTTTGGCAAATACTCCACCCTGCGTTAAGAATTCATAGTCTTTTTCTAATGAATTCAACGCTTCTTCTAATGAGCTTGCAACTGCAGGAATATCTTTTAATTCTTCTGGTGGAAGATCATAAAGATTTTTATCCATTGCATCGCCTGGATGAATTTTGTTCACTACGCCATCAAGACCTGCCATTAATAACGCCGCGAAAGCCAGATATGGGTTTGCCATCGGATCTGGGAAACGCGCTTCAATGCGGATTGCTTTCGGGTTGGTTACTGCTGGGATACGGATTGAAGCAGAACGGTTACTTGCAGAGTAAGCCAACAATACTGGTGCCTCAAAGCCTGGTACTAAACGTTTGTATGAGTTCGTACTTGGGTTAGTGAATGCATTTAATGCTTTAGCATGCTTAATGATACCGCCGATGTAATAAAGTGCGGTTTCAGAAAGACCTGCATATTTATCACCTTGGAAAATGTTTTTACCGTCTTTACTTAATGACATATTACAGTGCATGCCCGAACCATTATCACCTGTGATTGGTTTTGGCATAAAGCAAGCGGTTTTACCATGTTCTAACGCAACGTTTTGCACCACATATTTATAGATTTGTGTTTCATCTGCTTTTAAAGTTAAGCTGTTGAATTTCGTTGCAATTTCATTTTGGCCCGCAGTCGCCACTTCATGGTGGTGAGCTTCTACTACTAAGCCCATTTCTTCTAAAATCAAACACATTTCAGAACGAATATCGTGTGCTGTATCAATTGGAGCAACCGCACAGTAACCGCCTTTTTTCAATGGACGATAGGCGTTGTTACCACCTTCGTATTTTTTGTTGGTGTTCCAAGCCGCTTCAATGTCATCAACGACAAAAGAAGCACGGTTCATTGATACATCAAAACGTACATCATCAAATAAGAAGAACTCTGGTTCAGGACCAAAGAATGCTTGATCCGCAATACCGATTGAACGCATATAGTTTTCGGCGCGAATAGCGATTGAACGCGGGTCACGATCATAGCTTTGCATGGTCGTTGGTTCATAAATACTACAACGAATAGAGAGAGTTGGGATCTGCGCAAATGGATCGACTACCGCAGTTTCAGCGATTGGCATTAAAAGCATATCGGCCTTGTTAATGGTTTTCCAACCTTCAACAGAAGAGCCATCGAACATTTTGCCATCTTCAAACATATCTTCATCAACAAGGCTAACTGGGATAGAAACACCGTGTTCTTTACCTTTAATGTCGGTGAAACGAAGTAGCGCGAACTTAATATCGTTCTCTTCAATCAGTTTGAATACGTTGGCAATTGCGTTTGCATTTGGCATAAGGAGTCCTCTATTTTGCTATGTATATAATCTTTATAAAAATTAAAAGAGCATTATAACGCAACCGCTTGCTTTTTTCATGGGATTTATTTTAAACACCAGCATAGCAGAGTAACGAAATATCGTGTATAATTTTTGCCCTTTCGAGATTCTCGTAGGGTGAGTTTTACTCACCAACTTAAACTACTTGGACTATTCGGTGGCATAAAAATTCCACCCTACAAAACTTAAACTTTAAGAACGTAATAAATGAAAAACGACATTGATATTAATAAATTGCGCAATATCGCAATTATCGCCCACGTTGACCATGGTAAAACCACCCTCGTTGACAAACTTCTTCAACAATCCGGTACATTTGAATCCACTCGTGGTGATGTTGATGAACGCGTAATGGACTCAAACGATCTTGAAAAAGAACGTGGCATTACCATTCTTGCAAAAAATACTGCAATTAACTGGAATGGTTATCGCATTAACATCGTAGATACCCCAGGACACGCGGACTTCGGTGGTGAAGTAGAGCGTGTACTTTCTATGGTGGATTCTGTACTTTTAGTGGTAGATGCCTTTGACGGCCCGATGCCGCAAACGCGTTTCGTAACCCAAAAAGCCTTTGCTCATGGTTTAAAACCAATTGTAGTTATCAACAAGGTTGACCGTCCAGGCGCACGTCCTGATTGGGTGGTGGATCAAGTATTCGATTTATTCGTTAACCTTGGTGCAACCGATGAGCAATTAGACTTCCCTATTATCTATGCTTCAGCATTAAATGGTGTTGCAGGTCTTGAACATGAAGAATTAGCGGAAGATATGACCCCATTATTTGAAGCGATTGTTCAACACGTTGAACCGCCAAAAGTGGAACTTGATGCGCCATTCCAAATGCAAATTTCCCAATTAGACTATAACAGCTATGTGGGTGTTATTGGTATCGGCCGTATCAAACGTGGCTCAATCAAACCAAATCAACCTGTAACGATCATTGATGGCGAAGGTAAAACTCGTCAAGGCCGTGTCGGTCAAGTATTAGGTCACCTTGGTTTACAACGTTATGAAGAAGATGTTGCTTACGCAGGTGATATCATCGCGATTACTGGTTTAGGTGAATTAAATATCTCGGATACTATTTGTGATATCAACGCCGTTGAAGCCTTACCTTCATTAACTGTTGATGAACCAACCGTAACCATGTTCTTCTGTGTAAACACCTCTCCGTTTGCGGGTCAAGAAGGTAAATATGTGACTTCTCGTCAAATTCTTGAACGTTTAAACAAAGAATTAGTTCACAACGTGGCATTACGCGTGGAAGAAACACCAAACCCTGATGAATTCCGTGTTTCTGGTCGTGGTGAATTACACCTTTCTGTATTAATTGAAAATATGCGTCGTGAAGGTTATGAACTTGCGGTTTCCCGCCCTAAAGTAATCTACCGTGAAATCAACGGCAAAAAACAAGAGCCTTATGAACAAGTAACTATCGACGTAGAAGAACAACATCAAGGTTCTGTCATGGAAGCATTAGGTATCCGTAAAGGTGAAGTTCGTGACATGATGCCGGATGGCAAAGGTCGTGTACGTTTAGAATACATCATCCCTAGCCGTGGCTTAATCGGTTTCCGTGGTGAATTCATGACGATGACATCAGGTACCGGTTTACTTTACTCCAGTTTCGACCACTACGATGACATCAAGCCAGGTGAAATCGGCCAACGTAAAAACGGTGTATTAATTTCTAATGCGACAGGTAAAGCATTAGCTTATGCGCTATTTGGTTTACAAGAGCGTGGTAAATTAATGATCGAAGCTAACGTAGAGGTTTACGAAGGTCAAATCATCGGTATTCACAGCCGTACAAATGACTTAACCGTAAACTGCTTACAAGGTAAAAAACTCACCAATATGCGTGCATCGGGTAAAGATGATGCCATCGTATTAACCACACCGGTGAAATTCTCCCTTGAACAAGCCATCGAGTTTATCGATGATGACGAGTTAGTAGAAGTGACACCAGAATCGATCCGTATCCGTAAAAAACTCTTAACGGAAAACGATCGTAAACGTGCAAACCGTACGACAACCAGTACGAGTACTCACTAATTAAAAACGTGCGGAAATTTGACCGCACTTTTAAACAAACAAAAGGCGAACATCATGTTCGCCTTTTGTTTAGGGGCTGACGTAGCCTAGCATAACTGCTAATCTACGTCAGCCCCTTTTTTTATTTCATGATTAAAACTAACCTAATCTGACTTTCTCGCCACCGAATTCATCGAGTAAGTTTTCTGTCAGTTTAGATAAAATACCCGTCATTAATACAAAATCAGCATCAAAGCGTTGAGCATAATCTTCTTTTAAAATATCCGCATTTTTCTCACGCACGGCATCAGCAAATTTTAAGCGTTTGAGCGTGCAATCTTCATTAAATACAAAAGTCAGCGTATCTTCCCACTCCAATGCGAGCTTGCTCACTACTTTTTTGCCATCTTGTAAAAGCGCGAGAATCTCTTCATTTTCTAAAGGCTGTTTCTTACAACGGATCATGCTATCTTCTTGGCTTCCTCGCAATTCTGCTTCTTCTAATGCCATCAACCAATGAGGAATTTTTTCCTGCACAATCCAATCCGTTAAAATGGTCGAAGGCTCATTCGCAAAAGCTAACGGCACAACGGGTAACGAACCAAGTGATTTACGCAATAGCGCCAAGGCCTCTTCTGCTCGTTTACTGGATGCCGCATCGACATGAACAAGGTTATTCTCCGTATCAATCCACACAGAAGTTTGCTGATTTTTAGTAAATGCACGAGGCAATAAATTCATCACCACATCATCTTTTAACGTTTGTTTTTCCGTTTTCTTCAATTTGCGGTTTTCTTTTTGCTCAAGGCTTTCAATGCGTTCATCTAATTCACGTTTTACCACATTAGCCGGCAACATTTTTTCTTCTTTTTTCGCAACTAACAAAATGTGTTTACCCACTGAAAAATGTAATAATTCGCTGTCTTTCAACGGATTCATCCAACCGAATTTACTTTGATCTTGTGAGCCACAAGGATGAAATTCACAATCTGACAACTGGCGTTGCAATTCATTAAGATCCCAATCTAGGGGCTTAGTCAGCCTATATGTCATTAAATTTTTAAACCACATCGTAACACTTCCTTCATAATAGGGTAAAATACGCGACATTGTAGCCCATAAACTCACGGGAAAAAATGATGCAACAGAAATTAATTGCCTTCATCGGCGGTGGCAATATGGCACAAGCGATTGTGTTAGGCCTATTAAAACAAGGTTATCCAGCCGATAAAATTATTGTGAATGATCCTAATGAAGAAAAACGTGCTTTTTTTGCTCAATATGGCGTCGCGGTTTCTACGGATAACAATCAATCCATCACACAATCTCAAGTAGTCTTATTTGCGGTTAAACCGCAAGTCCTCGCTGATGTTTGCAAGCCATTAAGTGCGGTTGATTTTTCCGATAAATTAATCATTTCTATTGCAGCTGGTATTTCGACCGCCCGATTAGCCGAATTAATCCCTACTGCAAAATCCATTGTTCGCGTGATGCCAAACACCCCTGCGTTAGTGGGTGAAGGCATGGCAGGCTTATTTGCGGACAAAAACACACCTGAAATTGACCGCACTTTTGCGGAAGATTTACTTTCTGCAGTAGGGAAAACCACTTGGGTGACGGATGAAGATCAAATGCATGCAGTCACTGCCGCATCTGGCAGTAGCCCTGCTTACTTCTTCCAATTTTTAGAGGCTATGCAACAAGGCTTAATAGAAATGGGCTTAGATGAAAAGCAATCTCGTGAGTTGGTACAACAAGCTATGTTAGGCTCGGCGAAACTCGTGATTGAAAATCCTCAAACTGCCCTTTCCACGTTACGAGAAAATGTCACCTCAAAAGGCGGTACCACCGCAGCCGCATTAAATGTGTTCAATCAACATCAATTTAACGACATCATTAAACAAGCGATGCAGGCCTGTGTGGCACGCTCACAAGAAATGGAAAAATTATTCTAATGCAAGTTCGTCCTTTTACCTGGCTCACCCTGAGCTTTTTTGGCTACTATTGTGCCTACGGTGTGTTTCTTCCCCTTTTCCCTGCGTGGTTAAAAACGCAATCTTATAGTGAAGAAAGCATCGGTTTATTGCTAGCCTGTGGTTATATTTTCCGTTTTAGTGGCAGTATTTTATTTTCTGGCTTGATAAAACGCGTTTCCCTTTTAGTGAATGGCTTACGTTACTTAGCTGTTGCCAGCGCTGTCACCATGGCATTAATCGGGCTCATGTCGCATAACTTCTGGTTATTATTTATTGGACTTGCCTTGTATTCCATGGTGAATGCGGCGGGCATGCCGATTGGTGATAGCCTAGCGAGTACATGGCAACAACAAATTCATTTAGATTACGGTAAAGTACGCTTGATTGGCTCCTTTGCATTTGTTGTCGGCGTGATGGTGTTTGGGTATTTAGCGGGGATGGTTGGTGAGCAATACATCACATGGATGATTACGGGAATCCTTATTTTCTATAGCATTGTGCAATTACTTCATCCCAATCCAATGCCACAAGATGAGCCACAAAGTGCGGTCGAAAATTCTGTTGGATTTTTAGGTCTACTCAAAAATAAAACGACACTTCGTTTATTTATTGCTATTGCACTGATTCAAGGATCGCACGCCGCTTATTACTCATACAGCACGATCTTCTGGACAAGCCACGGTCATTCTGTTTCCGATGCGGGCTTATTTTGGGGAATTAGCGTATTAGTAGAAATTGTCGTCTTTTTCTTCTCTACCCGATTATTCAAAAACTGGAGCATTACAGCCCTATTCTATCTCACAGGCATCGCAGCTATCGTACGTTGGCTCGCTTTCGGTTATGCAGACACCTTTGTTGAAATCGTTCTATTGCAATGTTTTCACAGCCTCACTTATGTGGCGGGACATTACGCGACCGTGCGTTATATCACGACTCAACCACAAAACCATATTGCGAAATTACAAGGTTTATACAATGCTTTAGCGGGATGTGCAGCCATTGCCATTTTCACCGCACTTTCTGGCGTGCTTTATCCAATTTCGCCAGTTTATGCTTTTAGCTTAATGGCCGCCTTTGCATTCATTGGTTTATTTATCACCCCACGTGGTGTAAAAGCCTTTTTGGTACATAGAGTGTAAACATGAATAATCTCACGCTAGTCGATTTGTTCTTGAATGAATATTGGATTGAAAAAGGATTGTCTGAAAACACCGTGCAGTCTTATCGTCTCGATTTGACTGCTCTTTGTGATTGGTTAGATAAACAAAATTTATCCCTCGAAACACTCGAACCATTAGATCTACAGCAATTTCTGGGTAGCCGTTTAGAACAAGGCTATAAAGCGACGAGCACAGCGAGAATGCTCAGTGCGATGCGGAAATTATTTCAGTATCTATATCGCGAAAAATACCGTACGGATGATCCAAGTGCCGTACTGAGCTCGCCTAAACTACCAAGCCGTTTGCCTAAGTATTTAACCGAGCAACAAGTCACAGATTTATTAAATACGCCAGATGTAGAAATTCCGCTCGAGTTACGCGATAAAGCCATGTTAGAATTGCTGTACGCCACAGGATTACGTGTCACGGAATTGGTCACGCTCACTATTGAGAATATGAACCTGCAACAAGGTGTCGTGCGGGTGATTGGTAAAGGTAATAAAGAACGTATTGTACCGATGGGGGAAGAAGCCGCTTTTTGGGTGCGACAATTCGTACTTTACGGTCGTCCTATTTTGCTTAATGGGCAAAGTTCAGATGTGGTTTTTCCAAGTCAACGAGCTCAGCAAATGACTCGCCAAACCTTTTGGCATCGTATAAAGCATTATGCGGTGTTAGCAGGAATTGATACGGATGCCCTTTCACCACATGTTCTCCGTCATGCCTTTGCGACGCATTTAGTGAACCACGGTGCGGATCTCCGTGTTGTGCAAATGCTCCTCGGACACAGCGATCTCTCCACCACACAAATCTATACTCACGTAGCTAAAGAACGTTTGAAACACCTTCATGAAAGATTTCATCCGAGAGGATAAGATCAAAAAGTGCGGTCAAATTTATCGTTATTTTTGATCGCACTTTAGTATGAAAAGCTTATTTCAATGACAACAATCTCGCCACATTTTGAGCCGTCGAAATCAAATTCTGCTCGCCTTGCTTGAGAATTGTCGGTAAATCACCCAGATTACGGATAATTGGGAACACCGCATCAATCCCATGTTCATACACCACTTCATAATCCTCACGTAAACAACCTACGATCGCGATGACTGGCTTATTAAATTGTTTCGCTGTGCGCGCCACGCCGATTGGGGTCTTACCTAAAACACTTTGCGCATCCATACGGCCTTCACCGGTAATGACTAAATCAGCCTCTTTAACTTGTTCAGCAAGTTTCAAATTATCTAACACAATCTGCACACCCGCCTTGAGTTGCACATTGGGTAAGAGCAATAAACCTCCGCCCATACCACCTGCCGCCCCTGCGCCTGATTGTTCTTGAATTTGTTTACCACAATCCCGCTCGGCAATTTTAGCAAAATGAGCTAATGCCTCATCCAGTTCTTTCACCATCTCAGGCGTTGCACCTTTTTGTGGACCAAAAATCGCAGAGGCACCTCGTTCACCACAAAGTGGATTATTCACGTCACAAGCCACTTCGATTCGTACGTGTTGCAATCGAGGATCTAAATCAGCCATTTGAATTTCAGCAAGATTGGATAACGCTGTACCACCAAAGCCAATGGATTGACCATTTTTATCCAATAAACGCAAGCCTAATGCTTGCAGCATACCTGCACCACCGTCATTTGTGGCGCTCCCGCCGATCCCTAAAATGATGTGTTGAACACCAAGGTCAAGGGCTTGCTTAATTAGCTCACCCGTACCAAAACTGGTGGTTTGACAAGGATTGCGTTTATCCATCGGGACAAGATGCAATCCCGATGCGGCTGCCATTTCGATAATCGCCGTATTACCCTCACCCGATAAACCGAAAAAGCTTTTTACTTGATTGCCTAACGGTGCAGTGACTTCCGTTTCAATCAGGCGACCTTGAGTGGCATCCACTAAGGATTGCACGGTTCCCTCACCACCATCTGCCATCGGTAATTTCACATATTCGGCATTCGGGAAAATTCGTTTAAAACCTGTTTCAATTGCATTTGCCACTTCGAGCGCGGTTAAACTTTCTTTAAATGAATCAGGCGCAATCACAATTTTCATACACTCTCCTGACATCAATAAAACACACCGAAAATGAGCGTAGAAACGACCGTCATAATCAACCCGATCGCACTTTCATAAGGAATCAGTTTTAAGCGTTCTTTCATATTCATATTCACACTGCCGCCAGTCGCATGGAAGAAAGAACCGTGTGGCATATTGTCGAATACGATCGCTCCCGCATGGATCATGGCTGCCGCCGCAAGACTGCTTACACCCAGCTCTAATAATGTTGAGCTAAATACATTGGATGCGACTGCCGTGCCTGCCGTCGTTGATGCCGTCGCAAGAGACATCAATACACCAGAAATTGGCGCGAGAATATAAGGAGGCAAACCAGAATGTTTTAAGCCTTCGATTAGCACATCTTTCATACCTGAGTTACCAATAATGCCCGCTAAAGCGCCCGTACCGAGCAACATAATCGCCACCGGTGCCATTTTGCCTAAGCCGCTAATCGCATAGCTATTCGCGTGGCGAAGTTTTCCCATACATAACGCACCAATTAAACCACCTAGTGGCAACGCAATGAGAGGATCAACTTTAATGTCCGCCAATGGACGTAGCGCCAGTAATAAGATAGCCACTAATGGTGCAGCAAGTGCGGTCAGAAATGAGGGTAAATGTTGAGTATCAACGGCAACGCTCTCTTGTTCGGATACAAAAGAGCCTTTATTTTTTAAACGTTTCGCTAAGAAATAGGTTAAGGCTAGCCCAAAGATCCCAGGAATAATCCCCACTACCATTACCGACGTTAAAGGCAGATGAAAGGTATCTGCTGCTGCAATGGCATTGGGGTTAGGTGACATCAAGTTTCCTGCTTTTCCCCCACCAATCATCGCTAATAAAACAGCTGATTTTGATAAATTGGTGCGACGAGCTAACGCCAGTGCAATCGGGGAAACGGTAATAACGGCTACATCAATAAACACACCGACTGCGGTTAAAATCAGTGTTGCTAAAGCTAAGGCCAATAACGCTCTTGCTTCACCAAGTTTATGTGTAATAGTTTCGGCAATCGTGCTGGCCGCCCCCGATTCAATGAGCACACCTGCTAGTACACCTGCCGCTAAAATTCGCATAACAGCTGTCGTAATACCCTGGGCCCCACCGATCATTAAGTTCACCGTTTCGGATAAATCAGCGCCACCAACTAGCCCGCCTATCAAAGCCCCCGTCAACATGCCATAGACTGGCGAGACTTTTTTCAAAATGAGAAAAATGGCCACAATAAGCGCAACTAATGCACCGAAAGACGAAACTGTTGTCATAAATACCTACTTATATCCAATACCGCTGAGATATATAAATGTTTGTGTACATTATACAAAAACGGCTTATGTAAAACACATAAGCCGACATTTTTACTTAAAATTGACCGCACTTTAGAAAAATAAAATACTTCCCCAAACAACGGCAACGATGCAAAGCGCAATGAATACCGCTGCTGAGCCTTGGTCTTTGGCTCGCCCTGAAAGCTCGTGGCGTTCTGTACCGATACGGTCCACCACCGCTTCAACTGCACTATTTAACAGCTCTACTGCCATCACGAGTAAAACCGATGAAATCATCAGCGCGATTTCAATTTTAGTGTCACCGAGCCAAAATGCGAGCGGAATCAGAATGCACGCAAGAAAACATTCGTGGCGGAATGCAGTTTCATTTTTGAATGCACTCTTTAAACCTTGTAAGGAATATTTTGTGGAGTTAATTAAATGGGTTAATCCCGTGGTTTTATACATAAAAGTTCCTATGTTGTAATCTATAAACGTTTTGCTTCGATAACGTCGTCTAACTTTGCTAATCTGGCCAGTATTTTACTTAAACTTTCAACATTTTTCAGTTCAATTTCCATATCCATCGTTGCCACTTGTTTTTTGGTGTCCGCACGACTTGAAACACCTAGTACACTGACTTTTTCATTCGCCAGCACAGTCGTAATATCGCGTAATAAACCATTACGATCACTTGCCACAATACGAATATTAATATGGAAACCAGCCGCATAATCATCCCCCCAAAGGGCTTCCACCACGCGTTCAGGATGTGCAGCTTGTAATTCAATAAATTGCTCACAATCGCAGCGATGAATTGAGATGCCACGTCCCATAGTAATGTAGCCTGCGATTGCATCGCCTGGAATCGGTTGGCAACAACGTGCCATATGATGCAGTAAATTACCGACGCCTTCAACAATCACATAGCCTTTTTTCTGCTGCTGGTCTGCTTTTTGTTGTGCCTTCTGCTGCGCAGTATTCGCACTTTTGCTCGCCACATGACGGAGAATTTCTTGATCCGCCTCTTCAGCCGTCACTTTAATCAATCGGCTTTGTAAAAAATTCACCAACTGATTTAAACGAATATCCCCGCTACCAATACCCGCATATAAATCTTCAAGATTTTTTAAGTTATAACGAGGTAATGCAACCTGCTCTACTTGTTTTAAACTGATATTCAAACGCGCAAGCTCATTATCTAACAGCTCTTTACCCGCAGGAACGTTTTTATCACGATCTTGTTTTTTGAACCACGCTTGGATTTTCGCACGCGCTTTTGACGTATGGGTAAAGCCTAAATTTGGGTTTACCCAATCTCGGCTTGGGTTCGGATTTTTCTGCGTGATGATATCTACTTGCTCACCCATTTGCAGGTGATAAGTGAATGGCACAATACGCCCACCGACTTTCGCCCCAATACAACGGTGTCCAATTTCACTATGAATCGCATAAGCAAAATCAAGAGGGGTTGATCCTGCTGGTAAATCAACCACTTCACCTTTCGGTGTAAATACATATACTCGGTCATCAAAGACTTGGCTACGCAATTCGGCCATCACTTCGCCAGAATCAGTAATATCATCTTGCCATGCAAGTAATTTACGCAACCAAGTGATTTTTTCTTCGTAAGCAGAAAGGCTACCCGTCGTCCCTTCTTTGTATTTCCAGTGCGCTGCGACGCCAAGTTCAGCATCATCATGCATTTGTTGAGTACGAATTTGCACTTCAATCGGCTTACCGCCTTTGCCCAATACCACAGTATGAATGGATTGATAGCCATTCGGTTTAGGATTGGCGACATAGTCATCAAATTCTTTTGGTAAATGTTTGAAATGAGTGTGCACGATACCAAGCGCGGTATAACAATCCTGCAATTTTTGCACGATAATTCTGACCGCTCTTACATCATATAAACCACTGAATTCCAAATGTTTCTTTTGCATTTTTCGCCAAATGCTATAGATGTGTTTTGGACGACCGTAAACCTCAACCTGATCAATATTTTCTTTTAAATAACCGGTTAATTCTGTCACAAAATCAGTAATATACTGCTCACGATCTAAACGACGCTCATGTAATAATTTGGCGATATTTCGATATTGTTCTGGATGCAAATAACGGAAGCAGTAATCTTCAAGCTCCCATTTCAATTGGCCGATACCTAAACGGTTCGCCAACGGGGCATAAATATTGGAACATTCTTTGGCTGCCAACACTTTTTCTTCTTCGCAAAAATGATTTTCCGCATCGCGAAGAAAGGTAATACGTTCGGCAAGTTTGATGATCACACAGCGGAAATCGTCCACCATTGCAAGGAGCATACGGCGTACATTATCCACTTGAGAGGCATTAGCAGAATGACTGGCGTTGAGCTGACGGATGTTATCCATCTCTTCCACGCCTTTGAGTAATTTGGTGATTTTAGGCCCAAAATCTTCTTGAATTTGTTCCCAATCTACGAGTTGGTTGGCTACTAATGGGAATAGCATAGCAGTGAGCAAACTCTCACTGTCCATATTCATTTCATGCAGGATTTCCACCATTTCCACACCGGATTGCAATGTAAGCACTGCATTTTCCATTTTATCGGCGTGTTCAGCTATTTTAGCTTGAGCGTAATACCAGGCATCAATCAGGGATTTTTCAGTAGCGGCAGGAAGTTTAAGGCTCGAACACCATTGCTCGATCACAAAATCTTGCGGATTTAATAAGTGAGAACCACGAACTGCAACCATAATACCCCCTTGTTGATGAATATGGCTCGGTGACATCCTGTCAACCGAGTTGTCTTTTTAAGACAACAAAAAAGTCTGACTATTCTATCAGAATTTACACCTTATTTGATAAATAATGTCACCGACTCCAAATGACTGGTATGCGGGAACATATCAATCATGGCCGTTTTGATGATACGATAACCGAAAGAGCGGAGAATTTCTGCATCTCGTACCAAAGTTGCGGGATTGCAAGATACATAAAGAATGCTTTCTGCACCAAGCTCACATAACGCATTCAGTGCAAAAGCGGCGCCACTGCGAGGAGGGTCAAGAAGAATTTTATTGAAATGTTGTTTTGCCCAAGGTTGTTCTGAAAAAGCTTGGTCTAAATCGGCTTGATAAAACTCAACATTCTCAATGTGGTTAAACTGTGCATTCAATTGGGCTTTTTTCACCATATCAAAAACACCTTCAATTCCAACCGCACTTTTCACGCGTTTGGCTAAAGGCAGAGTAAAATTACCCATGCCACAGAATAAATCTAAGACATGATCGTCCTGATTCAAATCAAGCCAATCTAAAGCAGTGTCAACCATTTGCTGATTTAAGTGGGTATTCACTTGAATAAAATCGCGGATATCAAAGGATAAACGGATATCGCCCAATGAATAATAAGGCATTTCACCGTGCACAAGTTGAATACTTTGATCATCTTGTAAAAACAAATTTACGGCATTTATACGAGCAAACTCAAGCAACAAAGTGCGGTCAGTTTCAGTTAAATTTCCTTTGTAACGTAACAGCATAGCTACGCCATTATCCGCTGAAACCAATTCAATATGCCCTAATTGTTTCGGGGTTGAATATTGAGCCCAAAGTGCGGTCAATTTGGGGATAAGATGATTAATCGCAGGCTCTGCGACTAAGCATTGTTGAATACTCACTAACTGATTGGAGTTTTTCTGACGAAATCCCATTTCAATAGTTTTGCTTTTCGCATTCCACAGTAAACTTAATCGTACTCGACGACGATAAGCCCATTGCTCACCACAAATCATGGGCATTAATTGAATGGGCTCTGCTTGCAGTTTACTTAATCGAGAAAAAAGGGCTTTCTCTTTAGCGTTACGTTGCATTTCTACAGGAATATGCTGACCTTGGCATCCACCACAACGGCCATAATAACGACATTGTGGCTCAACACGCTGATTACTCTCTTGTAGCCATTTTTGTGCAGTCGCTAATCCATATTGACGTTTTTCATCGGTCACTACCGCTTCCACTTTTTCCGTTGGTAAAGCATTTTCAATGAACCAGGTTTTACCTTGAATTTTGGCTACGCCTAATCCTTGATAATCTAAATCCTGAATTTCAGCGACGATTTTTTGTATGGTTTTCTGTTTTTTTTGTGGAGCGTAAAGTAAAGCCATGATGGTGTTTTAATCTATTTGTATCAAAGAAAGGGATTATTTTAAATAAAGTACATTTTGCGTAAATAATTCTCGGCTTTTCAGCGGTTTATCACCTAAATAAGGTTTAAGCGCGATGCGGGTAAAACGTTTTGCCGCTTGCAATACTGACTCTTCGGTGAATTCCAAACGGTCAAAGGCGAGTAAATCTCGACCATAAAAGGTCAAGTTATCTTTTACCAACGAAGCAATAAAACCCTTTTCCGCACGGTATTGGTAAGTCATCGATTCGTCTACGAGCAAACCTGATCCAGCACAATGCAGAAAATCAATACCATAACCTAAAATTTTAAGTAAATGAAATTCAAATAAGCGTAGCGTAGGTTCGACCTGTGGCTGAGTGGCTAAGTCTGTTAAGCATTGTAGATAATGCTGAAAAAGTTGTGGATTGGCCGTTTCTGGCTCGATCACTCGAGTTATCAGCTCATTTACATAAAACCCGCTGTATAAAGCCGTTTGCTGCAAAGGCAGCGTAATTGCTGCGGGCTCTGCTTTCGTGAGTGTTTTTAATGCGCCTTTTCCTGACCAACGAAGAAGTAATGGCGTAAAAGGCTGTAAGACAGATTTCCATGCCGAACGTTTCGCACGAGCACCTTTTGCAATAACCGTCAAACGTCCCGTTTCTTCAGTGAATAAATCCACCAAAAGGCTGGTTTCACTATAAGGACGACGATGTAACACAAAGCCGCGTTGGAGATCCATACAAGAATTATTTGCCTGATTTTAATTCACTTGGTTGTTTAACACAGCGTTCAGCAAGCACTTCACCTACGCTAGTTTGTAATTGACTGAAGTCATCACGCTCCTGCCAATACCAACGAATATTCGCATAATTTCTACCACGCTCAGAAATTACTCGAGTCAATTTTTCGGTTACATCATTAAAAGTAACGGTCACCTGACTGAGTGTTTTTTTATTCTTCTGTTTTTGCTTGGTATGAACCACACTCACTGCTTTATTACCTTTACACAAGTAAACCGTTGCCGAACCCTTTTGAGATTTTTTATCCACGGTTTGCACTTTCATTTTCTGTGGTGCGGGTTTGCTTAATTCAACATTTTGTGAACAAGCGGAAAGACAAAGTGCGGTCAAAATTACGCTTAATTTTTTTAACATGAATTCTATTTCCATCAAGGTTTGTTTATGATTGCTCACTTTGCGAAATGAGCAATCATAAACAATCTTATCTAGAAAAATGGGCGATTACTCGCCCACTAAAAATTATTTTTTATACTGATATGAACCATCGGCTTGACGAATGAACTTACCGCCATTTGATAAACGCAGCTCACTCACTCGGCCTTGACTATTCACCGAAACCTGTACTTTGTCACCAGGTTTGAAGTTACTTAATGCATTGCCTGCACCGCTTGCTTTTGTCATGGCATTCACATCTGAAATATTCAATTTATTATCACGGAATACTTGCATCAATGAAACACCTTGTGGCACCGTTAATGTTTTTGTTGCACCGGTTGAAGCGGTTTGTGCTGCAGGTTCAGCTGCTTTCACTGTATTGTGGGTTGCTGATTTTGCTTCCACAATTTGAACCTTACTGTCTTTAGTCGCAACCGGTTTTGCTTCTTGAATTTTGCTTGACTCTTTTTTCACAGTTTGAGTCGGCTGAACTGTTGCTTTTTCAGCTACAGGTTTAGGTTGTTTTTTCTCTTGAACCACCGATGTTTGTTCACGACGAGGTTCTGCTTTATGCTCAACTGTTGCGGTATGTTTTTCTACAGTTGGTTGTACTGTTTTCACAGGTTCTTTAACTGGTGCAGGAGCAACAGCTGGTTGAACCGGTGCAGGTTGAGTTGCTGGTTGTTGAGCAACATTTTGTTGTGCAGGCTCTGCAGGTTGTGATTTTGCCGCATCTGCTTTATCGCCTACGTACTCCATGGCTGGAGGTGCATCTGATTTAGCGCCATTTGCTGTTGGCTCTGTTGTTGCAGGAGCCGTAGTATTATTGTTATCTAATACGGTGGTTTCAACCGGTTGAGACTGATCTAATGATTGGAATTGAACCGGAATTTCATTGCTGTTTTGCTGTTCAAAAGACTCCACCGTATCTGAGTTTGGTTTTAGAGTGAAGAAAATAATCAGTAAGACCACTAAACCCAAAATTGCAATAAATAAACGGCGATGTTTTTCTGGTAACATTTGTAGAACCTTCCATTTTTCAGGTGATTTCAAGCTTGCTGCTGCAGCGGCTGCCGGTGCAACTGTTTCGGCTTGAGTTGTCACTTCTTCTACCATCTCTTCTGCTGGTGAATTTTCAAAAATCACTTTTTCTTCCGCTACGTTTTCCACTTGAACATTTTCAACGGGCTCTTGAGCGCCGAAAGCACTTGATTGCACTGATTGTTCAGTATTTTCACTTTGGAATACTTGAGAAGGTGAAAAAGGTTGGCTTGCTGCCGCACCAAAAGTTGGTTCGCGACGAACATGGAATTGTGTATCTGGCTGTTCTTTTTTACCAAATAAACCTTTGGCTTTATCAAAAATTGAGCCACTTTGTTGAACCGGCTTTCTTGGGGTCACAGAGTCTGAATGATTAAATCCTAAATCTAATTCATTTTGAGATGAATTGTCGTTAGGTTGATTTTTATTATCCACGGGATTACCTCGATTTGCTAAACTAAAGATCGCACAAAAAGTGCGGTGAAAAATTGAATCGTATTTTATCGGATCTTACGCTGTGTATAAAGTCTTATTTGGCTCTCCACCGATTTCTCGAGCTAATTTGGGTACTAAATAGCCAGAAGTGAGCGCCTGTAATTCTTTATAAATTTGTAACGCTTTCTCATCTGAAATATAGAAATGGCTCGCACCTTGCACTTTATCCAACAAATGCAAGTAATAAGGCAAAATTCCTGCTTGAAACAGCTTATCGCTCAATGCTTTTAATGTATGTGGGTTATCATTCACATCCTTTAAAAGGACGGATTGATTGAGTAACGTGACTTTAGCGCCTGCCAGTTTTTGCATAGCAAAAGCAAGTTCTTCATCAATTTCATTTGGGTGATTGATATGTGTCACAAACACTGCTTGTAATGGGCTTTTTAGCAATAAATCACAAAATTCATCCGTAATGCGCTCTGGAATCACAACAGGCAAACGAGAGTGAATACGTAAACGCTGTAAGTGCGGTATCTTTTCGAGGCGTTCTAATAGCCACGCCCATTCACTATCCTTCGCCATCATCGGATCGCCACCTGAAAAAATCACTTCTTCGATTTCAGAATGTGCGGCAATATAGTCTATTGCTTGTTGCCAACTGGTTTTATTGCCTGGGTTTTGATCATAAGGAAAATGACGACGGAAACAATAGCGGCAATTAACTGCACAGCCCCCTTTTGCCATAAACAGCAAGCGATTTTGGTATTTGTGCAGAATATTAGGCACGGCATTTTTTTGCTGCTCATCTAAAGGATCTTGGCTAAAACCCTCCGCTTCAATAAATTCTTGTTGAGCTGTCATCACTTGTAAAAAAAGCGGGTCTTTAGGATTCCCTTTTTCCATTTTTTCAACAAAAGGCAAAGGCACTCGCATAGCAAAAAGTTTACGAGCAGCGATGTCCTCGGCAAAATCTTCAACGGGCAAATTTAAGGTTTTTAATAAGATTTTCGGATCAGAAATCGCATTTTTTAGGGTTTCTAACCAATTTTGTTCTTCTCTAATCGCAATATTTCGGGTTAAAATACGCACTTTCAAACAATCTCTATTTTTTAGGATATTTTTAATATGGCTACATATACTACCAGTGATTTCAAACCAGGTCTAAAATTTATGCAAGACGGTGAGCCTTGTGTGATCGTTGAAAACGAATTCGTTAAACCAGGTAAAGGTCAAGCTTTTACTCGTACTCGTATTCGTAAATTAATTTCAGGCAAAGTATTAGACGTAAACTTCAAATCTGGTACTTCGGTTGAAGCTGCTGATGTTATGGATCTTAACCTGACTTATTCATACAAAGATGATGCATTCTGGTACTTCATGCACCCAGAAACATTCGAACAATACTCTGCTGATGCAAAAGCAGTAGGTGATGCAGAAAAATGGTTATTAGACCAAGCAGATTGTATCGTGACTTTATGGAATGGTGCACCAATCAGCATCACACCACCAAACTTCGTAGAATTAGAAATCATCGATACAGACCCAGGTCTTAAAGGTGATACTGCAGGTACAGGCGGTAAACCAGCAACATTAAGCACTGGCGCTGTGGTGAAAGTACCTCTTTTCGTTCAAATCGGTGAAGTGATTAAAGTCGATACTCGTTCAGGTGAATACGTTTCTCGTGTGAAATAATCTTTCATTATGAGATAAAAAGAGCGGTCAATATTTAATGAATATTGGCCGTTTTTTATTGTCTGATAATGACTTTTTATAGGGATAAAAAATGCGGTTATTTCTAACCGCATTTTGATTGATTATTTCGCTTTTGAGCCTTCTAACTCTAAAGAAGGTTTTCTATCTGAGTTTACACAAATGATTTGTGCGGCTGCATAGAGCGTTGTATTAGGTTTTAAGCTGATTGTATATTTATCTTGTTTTTTCGGTGCGGCACGTAAACCTTCACCCCAGAAATCATCATAAAAATCAGTACGAACTTGGGTTAAATGGTAGTTCTTACAGTTTAAGATTTTATATTGGCGAACAGAACGCGCATAGCGTCTTTTCTCATTTGGATATACATATAAACCTTTATCCAAATTTACCACCGCATCAAAATGCACTTGGTTTAAATCTTGGTTATCTACCCAAATAGAATCAGTATCAATGTAATAATTTTTATCTTTTACTAATCGCACATACCCTACTCTATCTTTTGAAGGGGCGGTTAATGTCACCTCTTCTTGTGTAACTGGCGATTGAACAGCTGAACAACCTGCTAAAAGGGCTACACCTAAAAACGTTAATACTAATTTTTTCATTTTTCTCTCCTTAAAGCTTACTGAAGCTTGCTGTTTACCGTTTAGCACTATCGCTTAGTATTTTACGGTATGTCCGTACCCCTCTAAGATATTTTTAATATGCTCAAGCGACTCTTTTGTCGGTGGCAATACATCTTCGAGTTCATAGTCAAAGCCAAGGGTTTTCCATTTATGAGCTCCTAAGCGATGATAAGGGAGAAGTTCAACTTTTTCAATATTGGTCATACCTTCAATAAACTGTCCGAGCAGATGAACATCATGATCGTTATCTGTATAGCCTGGAACTACTACATAACGAATCCAGGTACGCTGATTACGTTTTTGCAAATATTTCGCAAATTCCAGCGTTCGTTTATTCGGTACGCCGATCAAATTCTGGTGTACTTTGTCGTTCAGTTCTTTTAAATCAAGCAAAATGAGATCGGTTACATCGAGTAGTTCATCAATAATATGGTCATAATGACGTACAAACCCATTAGTATCTAAACAAGTATTAATCCCTTCTGCTTTACAAGCTCGAAACCAATCACGAACAAACTCAGCTTGAAGAATCGCTTCACCACCTGATGCTGTTACACCACCACCGGTTGCATTCATAAAGTGACGATAACTCACCACTTCTTTCATAAGTTCTTCCACACTGATTTCACGACCACCATCAAGATCCCAAGTATCACGGTTGTGGCAATATTTGCAACGCATTAAACAGCCTTGCATAAATAAAATAAAACGAATGCCAGGACCATCCACGGTTCCACAGGATTCAAAGGAGTGAATTCTTCCTAGAACAGACATACTGAAATTTCCCCAAAATGAATATAGCTAAATTTTACCAAAAATATCATCTATAAAAAATGAGCCTGACTTAAATCAGGCTCATAATTTTTATGTTCCCGCTAAAGTGCGGTTAAATTTTATCGTGTTTTAGAACGATTCTGTGAATGTACGAGTCACGACGTCTTGTTGTTGCTCTTTAGTTAAAGAGTTGAAACGTACTGCGTAACCAGATACACGAATGGTTAATTGCGGATATTTGTCCGGATTTTCCATCGCATCTAATAACATTTCACGGTTTAACACGTTCACATTTAAGTGTTGACCACCTTCTACTGCGGCTTCATGGTGGAAGTAACCATCCATTAAGCCAGCAAGGTTGCGGCGTTGTGCTTCTGGATCTTTACCTAACGCATTTGGTACGATTGAGAAGGTGTAAGAAATACCATCTTTTGCGTAAGCAAATGGAAGTTTAGCCACAGAAGTTAATGATGCTACCGCACCTTTTTGGTCACGGCCGTGCATTGGGTTAGCACCAGGTCCGAATGGTGCGCCAGCACGACGACCATCTGGGGTGTTACCTGTTTTCTTACCATAAACCACGTTAGAAGTAATGGTTAATACAGACTGTGTAGGCACAGCATTGCGGTAAGTTTTAAGTTTTTGAATTTTCTTCATGAAACGTTCAACTAAGTCACAAGCGATGTCATCAACACGGTTGTCGTTGTTACCATATTGTGGATATTCACCTTCGATTTCGAAGTCGATCGCTACGTTGCTTGCTACAACATTGCCATCTTTATCTTTGATGTCACCACGAACTGGTTTAACTTTCGCATATTTAATTGCTGAAAGTGAGTCTGCTGCAACAGAAAGACCTGCGATACCACAAGCCATAGTACGATATACATCACGATCATGTAACGCCATTAATGCTGCTTCGTATGAATATTTATCGTGCATGTAGTGGATGATGTTTAAGGCTGTCACATATTGTTTTGCCAACCAATCCATAAAGCTGTCCATACGAGTCATGACTGTGTCGAAATCTAACACTTCATCAGTGATTGGTGCAGTTTTCGGACCTACTTGCATACCTAATTTTTCATCGATACCGCCGTTGATTGCGTATAACAATGTTTTCGCTAAGTTTGCACGAGCACCGAAGAATTGCATTTGTTTACCAACAACCATTGGTGATACACAACATGCGATTGCGTAGTCATCATTGTTGAAGTCTGGACGCATTAAATCATCGTTTTCGTATTGAACTGATGAGGTATCAATCGATACTTTCGCACAGAAACGTTTGAAGTTTTCAGGTAACTGTTCAGACCAAAGAATCGTTAAGTTTGGTTCTGGAGAAGTACCCATGTTGTAAAGGGTGTGTAAAATACGGAATGTATTTTTGGTTACTAATGTACGGCCATCTAAACCCATACCTGCGATGGTTTCAGTTGCCCACATTGGGTCACCAGAGAATAATTGATCGTATTCAGGTGTACGTAAGAAACGAACCATACGAAGCTTCATGACTAAGTGGTCAACTAATTCTTGCGCTTCAGTTTCAGTAATTTTACCCGCTTTTAAATCACGTTCGATATAGATATCGATAAAGGTTGCAGTACGACCAAATGACATCGCTGCACCGTTTTGTGATTTGATTGCTGCTAAGTAAGCAAAGTACATCCATTGAATTGCTTCTTTAGCGTTAGTTGCTGGGTTAGAAATATCGTAACCGTAGCTTGCTGCCATTTGTTTCATTTGGCCTAATGCACGGTGTTGTTCTGCGATTTCTTCACGTAAACGGATAGTTGCTTCAAGATTTACGCCATCTTCTAAGTCTTTTTGTAAAGAAGAGAACTGTGCGTATTTATCTTTCATTAAGAAGTCTACACCGTAAAGTGCTACACGACGGTAGTCACCGATAATACGGCCACGACCGTAAGCATCAGGAAGACCAGTTAATACACCTGATTTACGGCAACGTAAAATATCCGGCGTATAAACATCGAATACACCTTGGTTATGTGTTTTACGGTATTCAGTGAAGATTTTTTTCACTTCAGGATTTAATTCACGACCGTAAACTTTACATGAACCTTCCACCATTTTAATACCACCAAATGGCATAATGGCACGTTTTAATGGAGCATCAGTTTGAAGACCTACGATTTTCTCCAAGTCTTTATTGATGTAGCCTGGAGCGTGAGAAATAATCGTTGAAGGCGTATGTTCGTCAAAGTCTAATGGCGCGTGAGTGCGGTTTTCAACTTTGATCCCTTCCATTACGGTTTCCCAAAGTTTTGTTGTCGCTTCGGTTGGACCAGCTAAGAAAGAATCATCACCTTCATACGGGGTGTAGTTCTTCTGAATAAAATCACGCACGTTGACGTTTTCTTGCCAATCACCGGCAACGAATCCTGCCCACGCAACTTTTTGTGCTTCATTAAGTTCTGACATAGTCATTTCCTTTTTTAATTGATAAAAAATAAGTCTTGTTTAGTTCGTTAGTACATTAGTGAACTTTGGTTAAATAACGTTGGAATAAGCCGATACAAACTGCGCCGCCCACAATGTTGCCCAACGTTACGGGAATTAAATTCTTCACAATGAAATGATAAAGATCTAAGTCTGCATATTTCATTGGATCCACACCAATTTGTTGCCAAAATTCTGGTGTACTAAAGTGTGCTGTAATAATGCCAAGCGGAATCATAAACATATTTGCCACACAGTGTTCAAAACCTGATGCCACAAATAAACCAATCGGCATAATCATAATAAATGCTTTGTCTGTAACAGTTTTACCGGAATAAGACATCCATACCGCTACACACACCATAATGTTACATAAAATACCAAGGTTAAATGCTTCAAACCAAGTATGATGAATTTTATGTTGCGCGGTTGCCAAAATGGTTAAACCCCATTGACCACTTGCTGCCATGGTTTGTCCCCCAAACCAAATCACCGCAGCAATAAATAAACCGCCTACGAAGTTGCCTAAATACACCACAATCCAATTTCGAATCATTTGGGTTGTGGTTATTTTTCCGCCTACGCGGGCAACTAAGGTTAAAGTAGAAGAGGTGAATAATTCAGATCCTAAAATCACCACCATAATTACGCCTAAGGAAAAGACTAATCCACCAACTAACTTGGTTAATCCCCAAGGCGCGCCAGCGCTCGCTGTTTGAGTTGTCGTATAAAATACAAAGGCTAATGCAATACAAGCCCCAGCACTAATACCAGACATGAATGATAAAAATGGACGTTTTTGCGCTTTATACGCAGCGACGTTTTCAGCATAATCCGTTGCTTCAACTGGTGTGAGAGCAACAGAAGATTGATTTAAATTTTCTGATGCCATATCTTACTCCAAATAATTAATTGATTATTTTTATACTTCAACATAGGTATTTTCATACCTGTTGTTATTCTACTCTCTTAAAAAACCTTTGCAAGAAATCCCCCATTTATTTCAAAAAAATTTGATATTTTGCAAGTTTTGGTAAATTTTATCTTCAAATACAAAAAAAGCGAGATATCACTATCCCGCTTTTTATATATAAATAACGCAGATTAAAACGCAATACGATCGCGATTTTTCTCTAACGTTGCTTTACCAATGCCTTGTACTTCAAGCAATTGCTCTGCCATAGTAAAATTACCGTGCTTTTCACGATACTGCACAATGGCTTCCGCCTTTTTCGCACCAATACCAATTAGTGCTTTTTGAATTTCTGATGCACTGGCGGTATTGATATTTAATTTATCACTCACCGTTTGTTGTACAGTTTGTGATGGTGCTTGTACAGCAGTTTGTTGCTGCACTTGCATTTGCGGTTGAGCCTGCTCAGCTGTCTTTTCTTCTGCAAGCGCTTGTGTGCTCAACATCGCGCCTGCAATAAATAATGAACTAAATAACTGTTTCATCAATAATTTCATAAAAATGTCCTTTATTAACAAATAAGTACCGTTGATTCATATCAACAGTGACATTTTTAAGAAACACAGAAAACACGCAAGAAATCGACCGCACTTTTGCGATCTTGATCGCAAAAATTACATTTAAGCAAATGAAAAAACGACCTTAGCGCACCACCACTGCCGTACCACTTGCAATCACCATAAACATACTTTTATTGCTTACTGTTGCGTAATTAATCTCTACGCCAACCACGGCATTTGCTCCTAACGCAATCGCTTTTTCTTCCAACTCTTTCAAGGCATCTTGGCGTGCACGGCTAATACGACGCTCATAAACACTCGAACGCCCACCAATCACATCGGTAATGGCTGCAAAAAAATCACGTATGAAATTTGCCCCAGCAATCACTTCTCCAAAGACGACTTGTTTATATTCTACGATTTGTTTACCTTCAATATTAGGCGTAGTGGTAATAATCATTTTGTATCTTTTAATTCTCGTTAAAAATCAACCGCACTTTAGGCAGTTAATTTTGATTTTAAAACAGCTAATGCCTTCGCTCGATGAGAAATTTTCTTTTTCTCTACGGTTTCTAATTCGGCAAAAGTACAACCTTTTTCAGGGCTAAAAAAGAGCGAGTCGTAACCAAAGCCATTTTCACCTTTCTCTTCATAAATAATCTGCCCGTCACATTCACCTTGAGCAATGATCGGAGAAGGATCACTTGGGTGTTGTAATAACACAATCGTACTCACAAATTTTGCTTGGCGACGTTCAGTCGGTACATCGGCTAATTCTGCCAATAATTTTTCTCGGTTTTTCGCATCAGCTTCATCACCATCCACTCCTGCATAACGAGCAGAATACAATCCAGGCGCACCATTTAACGCCTCCACCACAAGACCGGAATCATCTGCAATAGCCGGTAAACCCGATTTTTCAGATGCATAACGTGCTTTCAGAATGGCATTTTCAACAAACGTTAAGCCAGTTTCCTCTGGGCTTTCAATGCCTAAATCTGTCTGAGCAATGACTTCAAAACCGAAATCGGCTAATACGTCCGCCATTTCTTTTACTTTGCCTTTATTGCCCGTGGCAAGCACAATTTTTTGTTTCATGATGTTGTTCCTCATATCAAACGTTGTCTCATTTTAGCATCTCACCAAAAAATTTCGGAATAAATATTGACCTTAACCTTAGGTTAACGTTTATGATTTGCTACCTTAAGTGAGAAACAGGAGAATACACATGAAAAAACTTATGACTTTTATTACACTTAGTGCTGCTGCAGTTTCAATTTGTGCCCAAGCGAATGAACAACCGCACCAAGCACACATGAATATGCCAATGTCGACAGGTTCTGCAATGCAACAAGAATTAATGCAAGGTATGAATCAAATGCATCAAGACATGATGGCAGCTATGCAATATCAAGATCCCGATGTCGCTTTTGCAGCAGGTATGTTGCCACACCATATTGGCGCAGTAAAAATGGCGGAAGTTGAATTAAAATACGGAAAAGATCCTGAGATGCGTAAGCTTGCTGAGAATATTATTAACGCTCAACAAGCAGAAATTGAACAAATGCAAAAATGGCTTAAAGTGCACAATAAAAAATAAAATAACACAAAAAAGTGCGGTAAATTAACCGCACTTTTTAATCGAATTAGTTCACTTCTTTTATTCGTAGCTCTTTTGGAACTTCAAAGAACATATTCTCTTCTAAGCCTTGAAGCTCTTCGATACTATCGGCACCAAACTCTTTCAAGCGAGCAATCACGGATTGCACCAACTCTTCCGGTGCTGAAGCGCCTGCGGTTACGCCAATTGTTTCAACGCCTTCAAACCAATCTGCCGCCACATCATTTGGATCATCAATCAATTTTGATTTCACGCCCATACGCGATGCCAACTCAGCTAAACGGTTAGAATTTGATGAGTTTTTAGAGCCGACAACCACCACTAAATCACACTGTTTCGCTAATTCACGCACGGCTTCTTGGCGATTGGTTGTCGCATAGCAAATATCGTTTTTATGAGGCCCTTGAATTGCAGGGTATTTGCTTTTCAATGCACTGATAGTTTCCGCCGTATCATCAAGAGAAAGCGTAGTTTGTGTCATAAAGGTTAAATCATCATTTTCTTGAACCGGCAAACGAGCAATATCTTCTACGCTTTCAATTAAGAAAATACCACCTTCGGCATTATTATACTGCCCCATTGTGCCTTCCACTTCTGGATGCCCTTTGTGCCCGATCAAAATCGCTTTCGTCCCTTTACGGCTCGCACGTGCGACTTGCATATGTACTTTGGTTACCAACGGACAAGTAGCATCGAATACTTTTAACTGACGATCTTTCGCTTCCTGACGAACGGCTTGTGACACACCATGAGCAGAGAAAATCACAATAGCGCCATCTGGTACTTCACTTAATTCTTCGACGAAGATCGCCCCACGCTCACGTAAACCATTCACCACAAAACGGTTATGCACCACTTCGTGACGGACATAGATCGGTGCACCATGAATTTCAAGCGCTAATTCAACAATGCTAATGGCTCGATCGACACCCGCGCAAAATCCGCGAGGATTAGCTAAAATTATCTTCATTTTTGACCGCTCTTTTTATCACCTTTAAAGGCATCTAATGCTAATAAACCCGCACCAATACAAATGGCAATATCTGCCACATTAAATACCGGATAATGATGAATATCCCAATAAAAATCTAAGAAATCCACTACAAAACCGTTATACGCTCGGTCCACCATATTGGCTAACGCGCCACCAATAATCAGCGCATAAGCTGAGTTTTGTAATTTTTGTTCTGCCGAATTCTTTTTCATAAAGTAAGCTAGCATTAAGGAAATCCCAATCGCGAGCACGATAAAGAAATACTTCTGCCAACCATCATGATCTGCAAATAAACTGAACGCAGCCCCAGGATTGCGCACATAGGTCAGATTAAAAATAGGCAATATATTTACGCTTTCATATAAATCAAAGCGCTGAACCACAATATATTTGGTCAGTAAATCGAGGATAAATGCGACCGCACTTATCCAAAGGAATGAAAGTCCTGTTTTATTTTTTGTCATAGGAAATTATCTGTCTTTATAAATGGACGATGATTTTAGCAACTCGAATAGCCTTTATAAAGTAAAAGGCATCAAATTATAAAAGGCGAACACATTGGTTCGCCTTGCAATGTTAATTATTTTTTCTTCACCGGTCTTTGCCAACCTTGAATATGACGTTGAGGCACGCGAGTAATCACCAGCTCATCTTTCTCAATATTTTGAGTAATCGTTGAACCTGCCCCAATAGTTGCACCATCTGCCACGGTAACTGGTGCAACTAACTGCGTATCCGACCCCACAAACACATTGTTACCAATGATTGTTTTAAATTTATTTGCACCATCATAGTTACAAGTAATGACACCCGCACCGATATTACAGTTTTCACCGATTTCGGTATCACCCACATAAGTCAGGTGGTTTACTTTAGAGCCTTTACCCACTGTGGATTTTTTAATTTCCACAAAGTTGCCCACATGGGTTTCAGCGGCTAATTCAGCACCTGGACGTAAACGAGAGAATGGACCAATCGCCGCTTTCTCACCAATTGTCGCATCTTCTAAAACAGAATAAGGCTTGATTTCAACATCATCACCAATGGTCACGTTTTTCAATACGCAACCTGCACCGATTTTTACACGATCACCCAAGCGCACATTGCCTTCCACAATTACATTCACATCAATTTCAACATCTTTACCGTGCTCTAATGTGCCGCGTAAATCAAAACGCTCAGGGTCAATCAACATCACGCCTGCAAGTAAAAGTTTTTCTGCTTGTTTACGTTGATAATAGCGTTCCATTTTGGCTAATTGTAGGCGATTATTTACCCCTTCAACTTCCATAAAATCAGTTGCTTGAACAGCTACAATCGGACAACCATCTTGATGAGCTAAGCCAATTACATCAGTAATATAAAACTCGCCTTGTGCATTATTATTATCTAAACGCGCTAACCATTTTTTGAAACTTGCACCATCTGAAACTAACACACCTGTATTAATCTCTTGAATTTTAAGCTGCTCAGGTGTTGCATCTTTTTGTTCAACAATCCCTACAACTTTGCCATTTTCACGTACGATTCGACCATAACCTGTTGGGTTATCTAATACGACGGTTAACACTGCGATACCATTTTCAGGTTTCGCATCGATTAATTTTTGCAATGTTTCCGGTGTAATCATTGGGCCATCGCCATACACCATTAAAACATTTTCATCATCACGGAAAAAAGGCATTGCTTGTTGCATAGCATGTCCTGTACCCAATTGTTCCGCTTGGAATACCCAGTTCACGCTTTCATTTGCCAAACGCTCACGCATTAATTCGCCACCGTGACCATAAATCAAATGCACGTTTTCCGCACCTAATTGATTTGCCGTATCGATCACATGTTTGACCATCGGTTTTCCTGCCACTTTATGCAAGACTTTTGGTAAATCAGAATACATACGAGTGCCTTTACCGGCCGCTAAAATCACCACGCTTAATGCTTTATTTGTCATAAATTCATCTCTTCTTTATAAAAAATTTGGGCGTATTCTATCGTAGAATGGAGAATATGATAAGCCATTTAATTTTCATACATTCCTGACAAGACAAGATTGTATAAAAATCTCAAATCCTGTAAACTATCCTCCCGTCTTGATAGCTAATCATCTTTTTCTTTTATTTTTGACCGCACTTTTCAGTATTCTGCACAAATTTGCATAAAAGATGATTGGCTATAATCATTTTTATCCCAACATTTTAGGTCTCTCACTATGGCTACAAATTATATTTTCGTCACAGGCGGTGTGGTTTCATCGTTAGGTAAAGGTATTGCTGCAGCATCATTGGCAGCCATTTTAGAAGCACGTGGCTTAAACGTGACTATTATGAAATTAGACCCTTACATCAACGTGGATCCGGGTACAATGAGCCCAACCCAACACGGCGAAGTGTTCGTGACACAAGACGGGGCGGAAACCGATTTAGACTTAGGTCACTACGAGCGTTTTATTCGTACCAAAATGACAAAACGCAATAACTTCACGACAGGTAAAATTTACTCAGAAGTATTACGCAAAGAGCGTCGTGGTGATTATTTAGGTGCGACAATTCAAGTTATCCCACACATCACCAATGAAATCAAAGATCGCGTGATTGCCGGTGCGCAAGGCCATGATGTGGTTATCGTGGAAGTAGGCGGAACAGTGGGTGATATTGAATCACTTCCATTCTTAGAAGCACTGCGTCAACTTGCCGTACAAGTGGGGCGTGAGCATACTATCTTTATGCATTTAACGTTAGTGCCATACATCCCGACTGCGGGTGAAGTAAAAACCAAACCAACTCAACATTCTGTAAAAGAATTACTTTCGATTGGTATTCAGCCAGATGTGCTTATCTGCCGTTCAGATCGCATGATTCCACCAAACGAACGTGCAAAAATCGCCTTATTCTGTAACGTACCAGAACGTGCGGTCATCTCATTAAAAGATGTAAATTCAATCTACCAAATTCCGGCATTATTGAAATCACAAGGTTTAGATGAATTCATCTGTCAACGTTTCCACTTAGACTGTCCTGAAGCTGATCTTTCTGAATGGGAACAAGTGCTTTATCAAGAAGCAAACCCAGTGGGCGATGTGACCATCGGTATGGTAGGTAAATATACTGAATTACCAGACGCTTATAAATCAGTGAATGAAGCCTTAAAACACGCTGGTTTAAAAAACCGTTTAAGTGTGCATATCAAATATATTGACTCTCAAGATGTTGAAACCAAAGGCACTGACGTATTAAAAGGTGTCGATGGTATTTTA